>JAYVDN010000518.1:0-4182 GCA_043749385.1 Polaromonas sp. | reverse complement strand
AGGGCTTGCAGGATGGCGATGCCGTCGCCGCGCTGGATGCGCACGCTGTCGGCTTTGAGCTTGGTTTTGAGAGTTAGCAATTGGGCCACCAGCTTGGATTCTGACTCTACCAGCAGCACGTCCAGTGCGCCACGGGACGCCGCCTCCAGGCCCAGCGCGCCAGTGCCCGCAAAGGCATCGACACAGCGCAGGCCGCTCATGTCTTGGCCTAGCCAGTTAAACAAGGTTTCGCGCACGCGGTCGGGTGTGGGGCGCAGGCCGGGGTGGTTGGCTACGGGCAGCTTGGTGCGTTTCCACAGGCCGCCGATCAGGCGGATTTCGTGGGCTTTGCGTTGCACGCCGCGCGCGTCGGCCAATTGGGTGGCAGATTTTTTGGCGGGCGTGGTGCCTGCGGGGGATTTGTCGCCCAACGAGGGCCTTGGGGGTCGCTGGCCACCCAGTGACTCACGCAGCAAATGCTTGGTGGCGCTTTTGGCTAACTGCTCTTGAATAAAAGCAGTCTCTAAAATGTTGCGGCTGGATACTTTCATTGGGCAGCTCCCACCACGACGGTGACCATTTTTTCGGGTTGCAGTGTGCGTTGGAACGCGGCTTTGATGTCGTTTGCGGTAATTTTCTCCACCCGCTGCGTCCAGTTGGTTAAATAGTCCAGCGGCAGGCCTACCCAGGCGATGTTGGCGACGTTGTCCAGCAGTTTGCGGTTGGAATCAATGCGCAAGGCAAAGCCACCGATCAGATTGTCTTTGGCGGCTTGCAGCTCGGCCTCGGTGGGGCCGTTGGCCACAAACTGCGCCAGCACGTCGCGTGAGACCTGCACGGCCTGTGCGGCTTGGTCGGGCCGGGTTTGCAGGCCAATGGCAAACTGACCGGCGTGCAGGCCGGGGCTGAAGTAGCTGTACACGCTGTAGCTCAGGCCGCGCTTTTCCCGCACCTCTTGCGTCAGGCGCGAGGTAAAGCCACCGCCGCCCAAGATATGGTTGCCCACCAACAGGCTGAAAAAATCAGGGTCGCTACGCTTGTAGCCGGGCTGGCCGATCATCACATGGGCTTGGGCGGATTGGAAAGGTACCTGGATACTTTGCGCGGCAGCCAGAGCCGGCACCTCGGGCACCACGGGCAGTTGGTCGCAGCCTTTTTGGGGCAAACCCGCTAGCAATTGCGTAGCTAGTTGCGCAGCTTGCGCTTGGGTAACAGCCCCGACGATGCTTACTTTGGCACGGCAGGCACGCACATGGGCGGCGTAAAAACTGCGCATCGCTTCTACATTGATGCGGCGCAAGGCTTCTTCATTCAACTCGTTGCCGTAGGGATGGCCGCCGTACACCGCAGTGTTAAACCTGCGGCCCGCAATCGTCGCAGGCTTGGTGTTGGCTTCCTTGATACTGGCGCTGGTGCGCTCGATATCGCGCGCCCACAGTGTCGCGGGAAAGGCGGGCGCACTCAATTGCTGCGCGGCCAGGGCCACGGCTTTGGGGAGCAGATCAGGGTAAGTGAGCGAGCGCAGCGAAAAGCCCATGCGGTCGTCGCCCGCGCCTGCGCCGAAGGTGGCACCCAGGTCGGCCCAAGCCTCGCCCAGTTGGTTCTCATCCAAGGCAGCGCGGCTGCCCGAGGCCAGTACGCCCTTGCTAAAGTGGCCGCTGGTCAGACTGGCCAAGCCCGCCAGGCCTTGCGGGTCGCGCCTACCGCCGGCATCAAACTCGATCTGCACGTCCACCATGGGGATGCCCATGCTGGAGACCACGTACACCTGCGCGCCGCTGGACAGCGTGGTGCGTTCAATCGGCAAATTAGCCCAAGCATTAGTGCCAAATAGGGCTGCAGCCCAATAGAATATCGCGGGAGCAGCTATTTTTTTAATAGTAATCATCATATAGTTTTAGCTTAGTGGCGTGCGCCTGGAGGCGGCGTGCGGGGCTTGCGGGTGGTGTCCAGAGGCTGGGGCAGCAGGGTGGCCACCGTCAAAGCATCGTCACCAAAATATTTGCCCGCCACCGCTTTGACCTGCTCTGCGGTGACGGCGCGCAGCCGTTCGATCACCACTTGGTCGGTGTCCAGCGGCAAGCCCGAGACCCAGTTAGACCCGATGGAGCGCGCCTGCGAAAACACCGAATCTTGTTGGTACACCTGGCCCGCGACCCATTGGGTTTTCACCCTGTTCAGCTCGGCCTCGGTCACGCCGTCTTGGGCTATTTTGGCCACTTGTTCGCGCAGCGCGGCCTCTACTTGGGCAGCGGTTTTGCCTGCCGAGGGCACACCGTCCAGGCTGCAAATTTGCGGGCCACGGCCTGCCATGCCACAGTAAGCGCCTGCGCTGTCGGCCACGCGGTTTTCACCTTGCGTCAGCGCGCGGTCCAGCCGCGCGCCGCTGTAGCCGTCCAGCACGGCAGACAGCACGGTCAACGCGTAGGAGTCTAAAGTAGCGGTGTCTGTCGCTGCGGGCGAGGTGATTTGCGGCACTTTAAAGGCCAAACTTACATAGGCTTGCTCGGCGGGCGCTTTAAAGTCCAGCCTGCGGATACCGCTTTGCAGTGGCTCCTCACGCGGCTTGCGCGCGGGCACGGCGCGCGATGGGATGCTGCCATAGTATTTTTCTACCATGGCTTTGGCTGCCGCCACATCGACATCGCCCGCTATCACTACCGCAGCGTTGTTTGGCGCGTACCACTGGTGGTAGAAGGCGCGGGCATCGTCTGGCGTCATGGCATCCAGGTCGCTCATCCAGCCCACTATCGGGCGGCGATAAGGCGACGCGGTGAAGGTCATGGCGTTCATGGCCTCCCACATCAGGCTACGGGGGTTGTCCTCGGTGCGCATGCGGCGCTCTTCTTTGACCACCTCCAGTTCTTTTTTAAACTCTTCGTCGGCCCACTGGTTGCTGGCAAAGCGGTCGGCTTCGAGTTTCATCACGTCTTCCAGCCTGCTCGATGGAATCTGCTGGTAGTAGCCGGTGTAGTCGCGGCTGGTGAAGGCATTTTCGCGCCCACCCAAGGCCGCCACTTTTTGTGAAAACTCGCCAGGCTTGAGGGTTTTGGTGCCTTTGAACAGCATGTGCTCCAGCACGTGGGCCACGCCGGTGGTGCCGTCCACCTCGTCCATGGCCCCTACGCGCACCCACAGCATGTGCACCGCGGTGGGGGCCCGGCGGTCGGGTTTGATAATGACGGTGAGGCCATTGGGCAGGGTGAACTGCTGGGTCAGCGGCGGGGCGGTGTTGGTGGACGGCGCAGGCGTTTGGCTCCAGGCCGAGGAGGCCAAAACTGTACCAACGCACGCAGCAAAAAGGGTGTTGAATATTTTCATAGAATGGTGTGATTGTAGAAACCCACCAAATGTTCTCGTTTTTTCGTAAAAAAGCCCCTGAAACCGCTGCCCCCGCGCAGCCACCCGCGCAGCCACCCGCGCCAGCCAGCCCGCCTGGCAGCCCGCCCAATAACCCAAGCCCTAGCGCAGTGCCGCCCGCTGCGCCGCCCTCCGTGCCGGTTGCTGTAACGCCCGCTGCGCCGCCCTCCGTGCTGGTTGCGGCTCCAGCTGTAGCGCCATTCATTCCGGTTGCGCCCGCGCCCTCAGCGCTTGCAGTGCCTGCGCCCACCCATGTTGTCAGCGCAAGCCCAGCGCCGCTCGCCAGCGCTGTCGCTGCGCCAACGCCTGCGCCCGCCCCTGCAGCACGCCAAGGCTGGCTTGCCAAGCTGAAGAACGGCCTGCGCAAAACCGGCAGCACCATAGCCACCGTGTTTACGGGCACCCAGATCGACGATGCTTTGTACGAAGAGCTCGAATCGGCCCTGCTGATGGCCGACGCTGGCGTAGCCGCCACCGAGCACCTGCTGGCAGACCTGAAGCGCCGCGTCAAGGAAAGCAAAACCACCGACCCCGCCGCCGTCAAGGGACTACTGGCCCAAGGCTTTGCAGACTTGCTAAAACCCTTGCAGCGCCCTTTGCAAATAGGCGAGTTTAAACCCACGGTGATGATGATTGCGGGAGTCAATGGTGCAGGCAAAACCACTTCCATTGGCAAGCTGACTAAACATTTGGCCGACTCGGGTGCCACCGTCTTGCTGGCGGCAGCAGACACCTTCCGCGCCGCCGCCCGTGAGCAACTGGCCGTGTGGGCCGACCGCAACGCGGTAGACATCATCAGCCAGGAGGGCGGCGACCCGGCCGCGGTGAGCTTTGATGCCGTAG
>JAYVDN010000517.1:0-3081 GCA_043749385.1 Polaromonas sp. | reverse complement strand
CGAGTTTGCACCTGATTGCCAGCACCCGGTGATTGCCTTGATCAACGAATGGAAAGACGCCGACGGCAGCATCAAAGTGCGGGACGAAAAATCAGATCTTGGCGGTACCATGCGCCTGGGCGCGCAAAGCTCTGACGTGGCCAAGGGCACCTTGGCCCACACTATCTACGGCGACGTAGTGACCGAGCGCCACCGCCACCGCTACGAGGCTAACGTCAATTATTTAGACATCTTGCGCAAAGCCGGTTTGGTCATCTCGGCCCTCACGCAGCGTGAGCAGTTGACCGAAATTGTTGAGCTGCCCAAGGCCGTGCACCCATGGTTTATTGGTGTGCAGTTTCACCCAGAGTTTAAAAGCACGCCGTGGGACGGGCACCCGCTGTTCAACGCCTATGTCAAGGCGGCGTTGGAGCACAAGGCGGCTTCCAGCTCTACCGCATCCGCGCCTACCCTGAAGGTGGCAGCATGAAACTGTGCGGATTTGACGTTGGCTTGGACAAGCCCTTTTTTCTTATTGCAGGCACCTGCTCGATCGAGGGGCTGGGCATGTCTTTAGATGTGGCTGGGCATTTAAAAGAAGTCACAACCGCGTTGGGCATTCCCTTGATTTACAAGGGCTCGTTCGACAAAGCCAACCGCTCCTCAGGCGACACCAAGCGCGGTGTGGGTATGCAAGCGGGTTTAAAGATTTTGGATGAAGTGCGCAGGCAACTGCATCTGCCTGTGCTCACCGATGTGCATGAGGTCGATCAGATCGCGGAAGTAGCCAGTGTGGTGGATGTGTTGCAGACGCCAGCCTTCCTCTGCCGCCAAACCGATTTCATCCGCGCGGTGGCGCAATCGGGCAAGCCTGTGAACATCAAAAAAGGCCAATTCCTCGCGCCGTGGGACATGAAAAATGTGATTGATAAAGCACGCTCTGCCGCCGCTGAAAAAGGCTTGAACCAAGACAATTTTCTGGCTTGCGAGCGCGGTGTGAGCTTTGGCTACAACAATTTGGTGGCCGACATGACATCGCTGGCCGAGATGCGCAACACGGCTGCTCCGGTCGTGTTTGACGTGACGCATTCGGTACAAAAGCCCGGCGGCCTGGGCACCAGCTCGGGCGGCGCACGCGAGATGGTACCCGTGCTCGCCCGCGCTGGCGTGGCAGTGGGCGTAGCCGGCCTGTTTATGGAAACCCACCCTGACCCCGCGCAGGCGTGGTCAGACGGCGCTAACGCCGTGCCACTGAAACATATGAAGGCCTTGCTGGAAAGCCTGGTTGCGCTGGACGCCGTCACCAAAAAGCACGGTTTTTTGGAAAACAATTTCTCCGCTTAATCTCTCTGCTTACTTCGCGCCCCACCTTTCCCTTTCCATCTTTAATCACTTTAGGAGAACCCCATGACCGTCGCCTACATCATTGTCGATATGCAAATTTCTGACATGGAGCAGTACAAGCAGTACATGGCCGTAGCGCCTGCCGCTGTGGCTGCGGCGGGTGGCGAATATCTGGTGCGCGGCGGTAAGTTTGAGGCGCTGGAAGGCCAGTGGAACCCCAAGCGCGTGGCCATGCTGCGCTTCCCCAGCTACGACAAAGCCAAGGCTTTCTACGATGGCGAAATGTACCGCGCAGCGCGCGCCAAGCGCGCGGGTGCGACTGAATTTTTCAATATGGTCTTGGTCGAAGGCGTCAGCGCTCCAGTCTGAAGTAAAACAATGCGCCAGACTTTGCAAACCCTGCTGCAACTGCGTGCCGAAGGCACGCTGGCACGGTTTGCTGTGGGTGGCGCGGTGGCAGCGAGCTTTTATATCGAAGCGGTCGCCACAGAAGATCTGGATATTTTTGCTTTTTTAAAACCCACCGTTTCGGGCCTGCTGGTGCTCACGCCCTTGTATGACAGGCTCAAAGCCTTGGGTGGTGTCGTGCAAAACGAGCATGTCGTCTTGCATGGCTGGCCCGTGCAAATCTTGCCCGCTTACACGCCCTTGGTAGAAGCGGCGGTATTGGACGCTGTAGATCGCCCGTTTGAAGATTTGTCAGTGCCCGTCGTCAGCGCGGACTATTTGTGCGCCATCGCCTTGCAAACGGGGCGCGCCAAGGACTACCAACGCATCCACAGCTTGATTGAAGCGGGTGTGGTGGAAAGCACCGCGCTCAAAAACCTGATCGAAGCCTACCAACTGCAAGATCGCTGGAGTACTTATGTTCGCCGCTACATCTAAACAGCCAGCCGATATGCAAAGCCAGGACGTACTTGATCCCGTGTTTATGGAACGCTATATTGCATCTGCCAAGGCAGCCTGGCGCGCCCATGCACAGCACCTGAGCTGGGAAGAGAAAATTGCCCGTATTGAAAAAATGTGGGCACGCGACAAAGCCTTGAAAGCCTCGCGTGAGTCCAGTTTGCTAAAGTCGCCACACTGAAAAACACCTCTCAGTATTCACCTTTTTAATCCTTCAGAAAGTAAACCGTAATGAGTGCCATCGTCGATATCGTAGGTCGTGAAATTTTGGACAGCCGGGGTAACCCCACTGTCGAATGTGATGTGCTGCTGGAGTCTGGTGTGATGGGCCGTGCGGCTGTGCCCTCGGGTGCGTCTACCGGAAGTCGTGAAGCCATTGAGCTGCGCGACGGCGACAAGAGCCGCTACTTGGGCAAGGGCGTACTCAAAGCGGTGGGCCACATCAATACCGAAATCTCCGAGGCCATTTTGGGCCTGGACGCGTCCGAGCAAGCCTTCCTCGACAAGACCTTGATCGACCTGGACGGCACCGAGAACAAATCCCGCCTGGGCGCCAACGCCATGCTGGCCGTGTCGATGGCCGTGGCCCGCGCAGCTGCGGAAGAGGCGGGCCTGCCGCTGTACCGCTACTTTGGTGGGATGGGCGGCATGCAAATGCCCGTGCCGATGATGAACGTCATCAACGGCGGTGCACACGCCAACAACAACCTGGATCTGCAAGAACTGATGATCATCCCCGTGGGTGCGCCAAGTTTTCGCGAAGCGATTCGCTGGGGTGCTGAAATTTTCCACGCACTCAAAAAAATCATCCACGACAAAGGCATGAGCATTGCGGTGGGCGACGAAGGCGGC
>JAYVDN010000516.1:0-3168 GCA_043749385.1 Polaromonas sp. | reverse complement strand
CGCCTGGGTGGGTCATAGCTTGGTAGTTAAGCCAAGGAGGTGCGTGCTGTGATTTAAAATGCGTCCTTGGCTCCCTGTCTGAAGTACGTACGTCACACTCCCTTTCCATGAATCTAGTCCAACCCTCTCCCGCCCTTCTCCAGCTCATGTGCAGCTTGGAGACTGGTTTGCATTCACCAGCAGTGCGCGCGGACAAAGCGCAGCTGGAAAAGCTGTTGCATGCTGATTTTTTTGAAATTGGCCGCTCTGGTACCAGCTATCGACGTGCTGACATCATTGCGCAATTGACTAACCAAAAAGACCCCGCTGCCATATGGGCGCAAGACTTTGCGCTGTCCATGCCTGCCTACAGTGTGGCGTTGCTAGTTTACAAATCGGCGCATCTTGGCGCTGATGGGGCGTTAACTATGCATGCGCAGCGCTCGTCCATGTGGCAATACGACGAACTGGGCTGGCAGTTGCGTTTCCACCAAGGCACGCCCACCGCTGCGTTTATAAAAAACGAAACCACCGCAGCGCAAGCCCTGTGCGAAGTGTCCTAGCCCATGGCCATAGGCTGGGTACGCAAACGCTTTCGCCAATGGTGGCAAAGCAAGCTGCCGCTCACCGATACCGTGCTGCTGACCCAGCGCAACGTCTACATACTGCCCACCCGCGCGGGCTGGATGCTGGCTTTGACGTTGCTGGTGCTGCTGGTAGCCTCTATCAACTACCAGCTTAATTTAGGCTACCTGCTGACCTTTATGCTCGCTGGCGCAGCCGTGGTGGGCATGCACGTGTGCCACGGCAACCTGCGCGGATTGACTATGCATTTAATAGCGCCTTCCGCACAATACGCAGGGGCTACCGCCCAGTTTGATATACGCCTAAGCCATGAGCGCAGCGCCGCGCGCCCCAGCATTGGGCTGAGCCTCTTGGATGCCAAACATTGGTCTTGGACCGACGTGCAGGGCCAAGGCAGCGCCGTGGTGCAAGTGGGCTTTACGCCGCCCCAGCGCGGCCTGCACCGCCTGCCAGATTTAACCGCCGAGACGCGCTTTCCGCTGGGCACCTTTCGCGTATGGACGGTATGGCGGCCCAAGGCCGAGGTGCTGGTGTATCCCGCGCCTGAGGCCTTTGCCCCGCCCCTGCCCGTGGGCGAGCCGCGTGCTGGCGGCGGTGTGGCCACGCAGGCGCAAAACACCGGCGAGTTTGACGGGGTGCGCGGCTACCGGCGCGGCGACCCCATGAAGCTGGTGGTGTGGAAAAAAGCCGCACAGGCCGTGGCCCGTGGCAGCGACGAGCTGGTTAGCCGCGACACCCAGCAGGCCCAGCGCTACGAGCTGTGGCTGGACTACACCACCTGCGGCCATTTGGACACCGAGCACAAGCTAAGCCGCCTCACTGCCTGGGTGCTGGCCGCCGACAAGCTGGGCAGCGACTACGGCCTGCGCCTGCCCGGGCGCGAGATCAAACCTGCGGGTGGTGAAGGGCACAAGCGGCAGTGCCTGGAGGCGCTGGCTTTATGTTGAGCTGCCCATGCTAGACAAACTCCGACACCTCCCCCGCGACGCCCGCGACACGTTGTTTTTGCTGTGCGTGATCGCCTGGGTGATCGGCCCGCAGGTGGGCCATTTGCCATGGTGGTGCACCGTACTGGCCGCTGGCGTGCTGCTATGGCGCGGCAAGCTGGCATGGGACAGTGCGCCCCTGCCCTCGGTGTGGTGGCGCGTTGGCTTGCTGGCCGTCACCATTGGCGCTACCTTGCTCACCCATAAAACGCTGCTGGGCCGCGACGCGGGCGTTACGCTGATTGTTGTTTTGCTATGCCTTAAAACGCTAGAGCTGCGCGCCCGGCGCGATGCGTTTGTGGTGTTCTTCCTTGGCTTTTTTGCCATGCTGACCAATTTTTTCTTTTCCCAATCCTTGCTCACCGCCGCTGCCATGTTGGTGGCGCTGATGGGCCTGCTGACCGCCCTGGTCAACGCGCACATGCAGGTAGGCAAGCCGCCCTTAGTGCAGTCGGCCAAAGTGGCGGGCAAGATGGTGCTGTTGGGCGCGCCGATCATGGCCGTGCTGTTCATGCTGTTCCCGCGCCTGGCACCGCTGTGGGGTATCCCCAGCGATGGCATGACCGGGCGCAGCGGCTTGTCGGGCAGCATGCAGGTGGGCACCATCGCCTCGCTGGCGCTGGACGACTCGATTGCCATGCGCATCAAGTTTGAGGGCCCACCGCCCGCGCAAAGCGACATGTATTTTCGCGGCCCGGTGTTCTCCGTCTTCAACGGCAAAGACTGGCTGCCCAGCACCTCCCAGTTTTCCAGCCGGTTTACTACACCCGCCAATCTGCAAACGCTCAGCCCACCCATCAAATACCAGGTCACGCTGGAACAAAACAACCGCCCCTGGATCTTGGTGCTGGACGCCGCAGTAGACAAACCCATCGTTCCCGGCCACGACCCGGTGATGACCAACGAGCTGCTGTGGCTAAGCAACAAACCCGTTACCGACCTGCTGCGTTACAGCGCGCAAAGCAGCGTAGATTTTCGCCACGGCCCCACCAAAGCAGTACTGGGCTTGCAAGACTTTATTGACCTGCCCGCCAGCTTTAACCCCCGCACCCTGCAACTGGCCGCCGACATCCGCCGCGACCCGCGCTTTGCCCAGGCCGATGCCAGCGTGCTGGTGCCCGAGGTGATGCGCCGCCTGCGCACCGGCGGCTACACCTACACGCTAGAGCCCGGCGTGTATGGCCGCAACACGGCAGACGAGTTTTGGTTCGACAAGAAAGAAGGTTTTTGCGAGCACATAGCGTCGAGCTTTGTCATCCTCATGCGCGCGCTTGACGTACCCGCTCGCGTAGTGACGGGCTACCAAGGTGGCGAACTCAACACCGTGGACGGCTTTTGGACGGTACGCCAAAGCGACGCCCACGCCTGGACCGAGGTATGGCAGCCTGGGCGCGGTTGGCTGCGTGTAGACCCTACCAGTGCCGTGTCGCCCGGCCGCATTGGCCAGTTTCAGCGTCTGGCCGCACCGCAAGGCATGGTGGCCAGCGCCTTTGGTACCGTGCTCAGCCCTTCATTTACCGCGCAACTGCGCCTGGCGTGGGAGGCGGTCAACAACAGCTGGAACCAATGGGTGCTGAACTACAGCCAAAGCAAGCAACTTGATTTGCTCAAAAACATC
>JAYVDN010000515.1:0-4567 GCA_043749385.1 Polaromonas sp. | reverse complement strand
CCAGTGCGGTGCGCTTGCGCATGCTGTCGGGTGCGCTGAACAGCTCTTTCCACACCACAAACTCGGCCGGGTAGGTGGCATACACATAGCGGTTGGCATCTGAGGTACTGTAGCCGCGCTGCTCTACCCAGTCGTACGCGGTATTGCCGGTAGGCGTGTTGAACTGCTGCTGCAGGTAGCTGGCAAAGTCGGTGCCGCGCACGGCCGCAATGTTGGCATCGGTAGCGCCTAGCTGGCTTTGCAGTAAAAACCGGGCGGCCTCTTCGTTGCTTTTTGCTGAAGGGAAGTTGTTGAAGCCGGGCGCCGGGGGGGTGGGAGTTGGTGCGGGGCCTGGCGTGGGTGCGGGGCCGGGAGTGGGGGTTGGAGTTGGGGTTGGGGTTGGGGTACCACCCGGGTTGACCGCTACAGGGGTGTCACCGCCGCCGCCTCCTCCACCGCAGGCCGCCAGCAGCGCGGCGGCTAGTAGCGACAAACTGGCGGGTGCCAAGGTGTGGGTGTCGTCGTCGTGTGGGGGAGGCGCCGCTTGCGCGATAGATGGGGCGGCAATGGGCTCAGCGGTGAGGGTGGTTTTTGTATGCATGGCTGGTTAACGTGTCAACAAGGCGTTGAGAATACCTTGCCGGGATGCTTTTATCCTTGGAAGTTGCAGATCATTAGGCAACATGTGTTACTGCTTGTCTGCGCAGTAGGAGTGCCACAGGGAGCGCTTTTTGGCCCAAGTAAATTTCGATGAAACCCCACGGATACAGGTGCTAGTTTGCGTGTGGGCACTAACTAGCACGCTGACTACGCAACTCCGACGGCGTCTAAAGCACGTTGCAAAGTGTCGCGTGTGCGCACAGCCTCGCGCCGCGCCGCAGCCGCAAAGTCGTCGCCCTGCGAGGCGTACAACACCGCCCGAGACGAGTTCACGATGATGGGGCCATGGGCACGGTAGCCCGCCCGCACCGTAGCCTGTGCATCGCCGCCCTGCGCACCCACACCGGGGATGAGCAAGGGCAGCGTGGGCGCCAGCGCGCGCACCCGCTCAATCTCTGCCGGGTAGGTAGCGCCCACCACCAAGCCTAATTGGCCATTCAAGTTCCACGGGCCTTGTGCCAGTTTGGCAATGTGCTCATACAAGAGCGGCGTGCCCTCTACCGATGCCAGGCGCTGGTTTTGCAAATCATCGCCCCCGGGGTTAGATGTGCGGCACAGCAAGAAAGCGCCTTTGTCGTGGTACTTCAAATACGGGGCCACCGAGTCAAAACCCATGAACGGCGACAGCGTCACCGCGTCGGCCCCGTAGCGCTCAAACGCCTCGATGGCGTATTGCTCTGCGGTGCTGCCAATATCGCCGCGCTTGGCGTCCAGAATAATCGGCACCATGGGCGCAGTGCGCCGCATGTGCTCCATCAAGCGCTCTAACTGGCCCTCGGCGCGGTGGGCGGCAAAGTAGGCAATTTGCGGCTTGAAGGCCATCACCGTGTCGGCCGTAGCGTCCACAATGGCGGCGCAAAAATCATAGATCTTGTTGGCATTGCCTTTCAACGCGCCTGGAAACTTGCTGGGCTCGGGGTCAAGGCCCACACACAACAAGGATTGGTTTTGCGCGTAAGCGGCGGCGAGCTGGGCGAGGAAGGTCATGCGCCGTATTTTACGGGGCGCTACTTCGGTCTACTTCCTAATACAAGATAAACCATGTGTTGGCACCAACACCTGATGCACCGCCAGACACCAGCTTCAGCGAAATCGAGGGGCTTTGGCCAACATCCAATATACGTGGGGTGGCCAAAGACAAATTATTCAGCGCGAACGACGACGCTACCAGCGTGTTGTTGCTGCCCGTCAAAAACGAGGAGGCCGAAGTGAGGGTTATAAAAAACGAAGAATTCGCATTTCCGTACACCGCATTGGTCGGGCCGATAGTGATCACCGTCCCTGTGGGCACCGCGCTTGCTGCGGGTATGTTTACGGTAATTCCGTTATTAATGGTGGATGCGCCACCCATGTTGCACAACACAAATCGGGTCGTTACGGTTGCCGTGATGGTACTAGCGTTGTTGGCACATCCCGTGGCAATCAACACGTCTGCTGCTGTGCTCGTGCCTCCAGCCGGTCCAGTAGGGCCAGCTGGGCCGGTTGCACCCGTTAGACCCGCCGTGCCGGTAGCACCCGCTGGCCCGCTGGGGCCTACTGCGCCGGTGGCACCGGCTGCACCCGTCAGGCCTGTGGTACCAGTAGCACCCGCTGGGCCGCTGGGGCCTACTGCGCCGGTGGCACCCGCAAGGCCCACTAACGAGACACCTGCAGGCCAAGCACCGGCTGATTTGGGGCCAAACAAGGTACTGCTGCTGGTGTTAATGTAAAAATCGCCGTTATTTCCTTGACCGGTTAAGGGGTTTGACGTACCGCTCAAGATGCTGGTGCCTGTCGCACCCGCTGCGCCTGTCGGGCCTATCGCTCCGGTCGGGCCGGTTAAGCCGGTAGTGCCGGTTGCACCCGTCAGTCCAGTTGCACCTACGGTGCCCGTTATCCCCGGCGCGCCAGTGGCACCCATTAAGACAACGCCTGCTGGCCACGCGCCTACTGACTTGGGGCCAAACAAGGTGCTGGTGCTGGTGTCAATATAAAAATCACCATCGTTGCCTACACTGGCTGCGGGCACGCCGGCGCCGCTGCGGATGGTTTTTCCATCTAAACCCGTGGGCCCGGTAGCACCGTTAGCGCCAGCAAGACCTTGGGGCCCCTGAGGCCCCGTTGCGCCAGCTAGCACCGTACCCGTAGCGGGCCAATTTCCAAACGCTTTCGGACCCAGAATAGTTTTCGTGCTGGTATCAAAATACAAGTCGCCGTTATTACCCAACGTGCTCGGCGGGGCACCAGCCCCCACCAAAATGCTGGTGCCATTGGTGCCATTGGTGCCAGCAGCTCCTGTAACACCCACAGCGCCTGTAGGCCCTACTAAAGAGGTTCCCAAGGCGGGCCATCCGGTAGCGGTCTTGGGGCCGATCAATGAGTTGTTGGCGGTATTGATATAAAAATCATTGACTGCACCGAACGCGTTATTCGGCACACCGTTGCCGCTGAGCAGACTCGCGCCAGCAGCGCCCGTTGCGCCTGTAGCCCCAGTCGAGCCCGCTGCACCCGTAGCGCCAGCGGTACCCGCTGCGCCAGCGGTACCCGTTGCGCCAGTCGCACCCGTTGCGCCTGTAGCTCCAGTCGAGCCCGCTGCACCCGTAGCGCCAGCGGCACCTGCTACGCCAGTAACGCCAGTAGCACCCGTAGCGCCAGTTGCGCCAGTTGCGCCAGTTGCGCCAGTTGCGCCAGTAGCACCCGTTGCGCCTATAGCACCCGTTGCGCCAGTGGCACCCGTAGCTCCAGTCGCTCCAGTTGTGCCCGCTGCACCCGTAGCGCCAGGGGCGCCCGCTGCGCCTATAGCACCAGTTGCGCCAGTGGCACCCGTAGCTCCAGTCGCTCCAGTTGTGCCCGCTGCACCCGTAGCGCCAGGGGCACCCGCTGCGCCAGTAGCACCGATAGCGCCAACCAGGGAGACTCCGGTGACTGGCCATACACCACTGGTTTTGGGGCCGTAAATCTGGTTCACCGAAGTGTTGAGATAAAAATCACCGTTGCTGCCTAATGAATTTAGGGGAGCCGAGGCTCCATATAAAAGTGTGTTTCCGTTAGCACCAGTGGCACCCGTAGCACCCGTAGCACCAGTGGCACCAGTTGGAGCGGTCACCCCCACAGAACCAATGATGACCGCGCCGCCAGCGGTGGTAGGCGGGTTGGGTGTATTGGCAACGGTCGATGCCACGGTGGTTGTCGAGCCGCTCAACAACAGGCTGCCTGCTGGCCAGGCATTGTTGGTTTTAGGGCCAAAAAGTCGGCCTGTCACTGCGTTGAGGTAGTAGTCGCCATTGAGCCCCACAGCGCTAGTGGGATCTTGCCCACCGCCTAAAACAGCAGCACCACCGCTTTGCGTGAACGCTACAGACGTTGCCGGTGCAGCGCCAGGTGTCGCCGTGCTGGTACTGGTAGTACCGCCGCCGCCACAGGCCGTCAATGCCAGCGCGCACACCCAAGACAGTGCAATGGGAAAACAAAAACGGGTCGTGCTAAATGTCATATCTAATACCGGTCAAACTTTTTACGCTAATGCGCAGCGCACACTCAGCGCACCAGGTTTTTACTTTTGAGAAAAACCAGCAGCGCCTACAAAATTACCATGCTGCGAGGTACTGCCTGCAAACGACACGCCGGCCCGGCTGGCGTTGGGGCCGATAAATGCGCCAGACACAGCGCCACCGCCGCAACCGGTAGCACAGGCAGCGCCAGTCACGCTTAAATTGCCTGCAAATCCATTGCCTACCGCACTGGTCGTTCCGCGCAGCGCATAGTCAGAGGGGGGCGACGCATTGCCCGCAGTGGCTGGGAAGCGCACATCCAAACTGACCCCCACCGTGGTATTTGCACCCGAAAAATTGGCCGTGAGCCGACTGCTAGGCAGCAGCGAGCCAGAGATACCCATAGAAGACAGCACAGGCGTGGCCTGACCAAAGTTGTACACGGCGGTTTTGCCCGA
>JAYVDN010000514.1:0-7035 GCA_043749385.1 Polaromonas sp. | reverse complement strand
TGGGTACGTTAATTCGCATAATTTAGTGTACCTCTGGCGGCTGCTGGCAGCCCTCGATATCAGAAAAATCTAAAACCATGCTTATTTTTGCCATTTTTTAGATGGTAATATGGTTGCAGACCTTTAATATATCGCGGTAGCAGCTACTGTATATGTAGCATGCGTAAACTGGCAAGCAGGCACTTAGAGCTAGTGCTGCGAGCAAATGCAGGTCAAACGACTTTGTTCTGGCTGAGCTTGTTCAAGCTGTTGCAAACCCTTAGACAGGCCGTGGTGCGCTTCGTATCTGACTTGATAGCGCTACATATACAGTAGCTGTTACCGCGATATTTTAAAGGGCTGCAGCGCGATTGCTATCTTAAAATTGCCTTTAAACAGCCTGTTTTAGGGCATTTACAAGCCGCGCCTGCTGTTGGGAGCTGGTTGAAAACCGTTAAATTATGCGAATTTGCCGGTTTGGCATAAATTTGAAATGAAACCCCGCTACAGCGCATGACCAATGTAGCGCCACTACCTGCAATAAAGAACGTACCTTTACCCAGAAAGAACCACTATTTTGACGTAGCGCGGTTGGCGAATACAAAGAAGCGATCAAACAGTGCCAACAGCTCCGGGTAAGCGGCTGCAAAATCGGCGCGACGGACAAAATAAGCTTCCGCAGCCACGGCAAAAAACTCGTCAATGCTCTCGGTACCGTAGCTGTCGATCAGAGGGGCCTGCTGGGCAGCGCTTGCGCCTTGCGGCCCGATGGCTAAAGTGCCGAAGCGTTCCCACTGCTGCACCTGCTCGCAAAACGCGTCGTACTGCGCCTGCATCACCTGCATCCATGCGCGGCGTAAATCAGCGGCCATGGGCGGGCAGCCGTCCGGTGTGCCGTCTTGCAAGTCCATCACATGGATAAATTCGTGGATGACGACGTTGTAGGCCTCGCTGGCGCTGCTGCCTGCGGAGGCTACATCGCTCCAGGCCAGCATCAGGGGCCCGCCATGCACTGTCTCTCCCGTGAGATTTTCCTGCCAGCTATGAACGACGCCTGCTTCATCTGTGTCCATACGCCTTGCGCGCACCTCGCCAGCGTGCAGCACGATACCTACAAAGCCGTCGTACCAGCGCAGTGCCAGGTCGGGCCTGTCGGGTGCGGCGATGTGCAAAATAGGCAGGCAGGCTTGCGCGGCTACCATGACGGCTTGCGCGTCTGTGACTACCCAGCCTTGGGCTCCGCTGAACTCTTTGCGGTCTAAAAATAGGCTGGATAAATTGCGCAGGCGCTGCAGATCGCTTGCACCAAGGGCCTGCAAAAATGGCAGACCCACCAGCGTGCTCTGCCACAGGGCATCACTGATGGCGCGGCGTTGCAAAGTGCGGGTATGGCTGGCTGCCCGCAGCCGTGCCGCAAAACGGCTAAACCAAGCGTGCATTCATACAGGCAAGCGTTGCGCGCTGGGCTTGCCACCCGGCTCAAAGGAGATTCGCAATACCTGCGCGCGCGGTGGGACGGCCTCGGCATGCCAGTCGCACAGCACATGGCGGGTGCGTTGGCCAGCATCTTTGCTTGGGGTGGGGGGGATGGGATGGTCCACGCCTTCATGGGTGTGGCCGTGCACCATATGGTGCGCGCCGCTGGCGTCCATCCAGCGTTGGGTCTGGGTGGGGTCCAGGTCAACCCATGGGCCGCCCGGTTGTTTGCGGGCCTCGCTTTGCTTGCGCATGCTGCGGGCCGTTTGCAACCGCGCAGCTAAAGGGCGTGCTAAAAAGTCAGCTTGCCAGGCGTTGCTGCGCACTTGGGCGCGGAACGTTTGGTAGTCGGTATCCGCCAGACACAGGGCATCACCATGACTGAGCAGGTAGATCTGCTTGCCGAAGTGAAGCGCAGTCGGGTCTGGTAGGCCTTGCACACCGCTGGATTTTAAAAATGCATCGCCCACCAGAAAGTCGCGGTTACCGCAGATAAAGTACACGGTCTTGTCCTGCGCGCACTGGTAGAGCACACGCCGGCAGCGCTCTTCAAAATCCAGACCTTCATGGCGGGCCATGGTGTTGCCATTAGCGGCGGGCGTTAACACATCATCGCCCACCCACAACTCAAACAAATCGCCCAAAATAAAGACGGCATCGGCGGCGGTGCTTTGCATGTAGCGCCGCCAAGCTAAAAAGTTGGCTGGTTCACTCTCTTGCAAGTGCAAGTCAGAGATAAAGTCAATGCTGCGCCAAGCCGCCGGTGCATGCAACGGATGAAAGCTGGGCAACGGCGGCACCAGCATGGCGTGGCTTACAGTGCTACGGCCTTGATCATCACCACGTCATCAGCGGGCACGTCATCGTGAAAGCCTTTGCGTGTGGTTTTGACGGCGCGCATCGTGTCTACCACTTCGGTGCCCGAGATGACTTTACCGAATACGGCGTAGCCCCAGCCTTGGCGGCTAGGCGCGGTGTGGTTTAAGAAAGCGTTATCGCCCACGTTGATGAAAAACTGCGCCGTGGCCGAATGGGGCTCTTGCGTGCGGGCCATGGCCACGGTGTATTTGTCGTTCTTCAAGCCGTTATTGGCTTCGTTGTCGATGGCGGCGTTCACTGGTTTTTGGGTCATACCTGGCTCAAAGCCTCCGCCTTGCACCATGAACCCATCAATCACGCGGTGGAACACTGTGTTGTTGTAATGACCAGCATTCACGTAGGCCAGAAAATTGGCGACCGACTTGGGCGCTTTGTCAGCGTCAAGTTCGAGCTTGATAGTGCCGTGACCGGCGATGTGCAGTTCTACTTGGGGGTTTGCCATGATGTTCTCTTACTTCAAAAGGGTTGCGGAGATGATACTGACCTGGGTTTTAGGTACGTCAGAAGGGAAGGGACCACCAGCGCCGGTAGGCACGGCTTTGATTTTCTCCACCACGTCCATGCCTTGCACGACTTTACCAAACACGGTGTAGCCCCACAGCTGCGCGGCGCCCAGCAAATTGGCGCGCGGCGTGCTAGGGTAGGTTTGGCCTTGGTAGACAAAATTAAGTACCGGGTCGCCATCGGGGATCAGCGTAGGGTCTAAAAATGCGTTGTCCGCTACGTTGATAAAAAACTGGCTGCTGGCAGACTGCGGGTCATTGGTGCGGGCCATGGCCAGGGTGCCCACGGTGTTCTTCAGGCCTTTGGCCAGCGCCTCGCGCCCTTCGTGCGGGATGTTGGGGCGGGTTTTCTTTTGCTCATATTTGGCATCAAAACCACCGCCCTGCACCATGAAGGTGCTGATGACGCGGTGAAACACGGTGCCGTCGTAGTGCTTGTCTTTGACGTATTGCAAAAAATTCTCTACGGTTTTGGGCGCTTTGTCGGGGTAGAGCTCCACCACGATGTCACCCATGGACGTGGTGATTTTGACTTTAGGGGCTGAAGCTGCCTGTGCAGAGGCGTTAGGCGCTACTAACGCAATAGCTGCATGCGCGATGAGCACCAAGGCTAGTCTGCGAATAAGTTTAAAACTAAGGGACATTATCCAATCACTCCTTCAAAAAATATTTTCCACTCATTTTGCGTCGCGCCAGGCGAGCGTAGCCAGTATTGTCGCTTGGTGCTGCCCGTGCTACGGCCAGCGCGTACCTCGGAGAACGTCACCACCATGGTTTGGGTTTGCGCCTTATCGGCCCAATAGAGTATGGAGACGTCTTTGGCCTCGACACTATAGCCTTTAGTTTGCAACAGCTCTGTTTGCAGTACTTTAGTCCAATCGGTCAGCGTTTTGCCATAGTTATTGAAATCGCTGGTGTAAAAAGCCACTGTGGTGGTGAGATCGGCGTTGGACTTGGCAGCACGCCACTTCGACCACGTTTCTTCAAAAGTACGCACCTCAAGATTGCTTTGTGCGGAGCTGACCCATTGCAGGGAGGGTGCAATCACGACCGGGGTGGTACGAATTTGGACGGTGGCCAATATGCGTTCGAGGTCCGGGTTGGACAGCGCTACGCAGCCATCGGTGGCCTTGGGTGCGCGTGCAAATTGGTTGCTGGGCACACCATGCAACCAAATACCACTGCCGGTTTTGCCCCGTCGCATATCGTAAGGGTTGGGGTAATTGATGGGCAGCGCGCCTGCACCATACAGGTCTTTCAGGGTTTTGCGTGGCAGGGTGTTGGTGATGAAATAGATGCCCAAGGGTGTACGCAGGTCGCCTTCCACCACTTTTTCAATTCCCAGCTTGCCCACGGAGATGTAGTAGTCAGCTTGCAGGCGCATGCCACTTGCCGTGTTTTCAAATACATACAAGCGCGAACGGGATGCGTCGATGGCAATAGCGTGCTTGTTGCGTGCTGAGAGCCGAACAAACTGCGCTGGCACCATGTCCGCGGGAGGGCGATCTTTCAGGGCTTTGAGGCGCAAGATGGACTCTTCGCGCAGCTCGCCAAGCACTCCAGGTGCGGCACGCGCTGTGGCCTCTGGCATATCGCCCATGGCTTTAAGCGGCTGGGTTTGCGCATGGAGCAGATCGCCGTGCACCAGCTGGGCCAGAGCAAAGTTGGGATGGTCTTTGACCAGCTGGTCGGCCAGTTTGAGGGCCTCACGCGTTTGGGCTTGGCCAATGTGCTGGTAGATATGAATTAAACGCGCTTCCGCGTCCAAGCCCTTGGCAGCAGCAGGCTTGCTTGGCGAAGAAAGTGTTTTTTGGGCGGCTATAGTGGGGGCGCATAGCAGCGCCACCACATACAGCGCAACCCGCAGGCGGCACAATGACATACGAGTTACTGGCTTGGGATCTCGAACCACTGAAAACTGTCCCAGTGAGCTAACCGTGCTTGGCACATGAACTAAGGTGAGGGGCACTGTGCAGGAGATACCAGGCAATTAATTTAGCTGCCCGCAGTCTCTTTGACAATCACCCAGCGCTCGCCCGCTTTGACCAAGTCTAGCGTTTTGCGGCTGGAAACTGCCAAGGCATCGGCGTTGTACTCTTGTCTGAACTTGGCTTGGGCTTTGCTGCCGTTGACGGTGATGGCCAATTCACTGAGTTTCACACTGATTTTGTTTTTGCCGAGGATGCGTTTTTTGCGCTCGTCTTCCCATGTCCTGCGGCCACCGGGTGCATCGAAGTCTTTGCCGTAGGCGTTGAAATACTCGGACGTGTTTTTGGCGCTCCAGGCCGATGCCCAATTTTGCACCGCCGCACTGACCTCTTGGCCGGCATTGCCCGAGCTTGCGCTGGCGGGTGCCGGTACCGGGGCGGGCGTAGCAGGCTTTACAGCGGGTGCAGCAGCCACTGGCGCGGGCGCGGGAGTGGCTGCCGGTGCAGGCGTTTTAGCTACGGGCACAGGGGCTGGTGTGGCGGTGGGCGCGGGTGCCGGGCTAGGCGTGGGGGCTGGGCTGGGGGCCGCAGCAACCGCCACAGGGCGTTGCCCCTTAGCGCCAGGCGCAGCGAACAAATCACGGATCAAAGACAGCTTGGGTTGCACGCCGGTATTGGTGTTGTCCAATTGCAACGCCTTGCTGTAGGCTTGGCTGGCCAGCTTGGCATACACGTCGCCCAAATTTTCGTGCGCCGTAGCGTAGCTGGGGTTGGTGCGAATAGCCATTTCCAGCGCGGCGCGGGCTTTGTCAAACTGGCTCTGGCTGGCGTAGAGCACGGCCAGGTTGTTATAGGGCTCGGGCAGCTCTGGGAAGTCTTCGGTCAGCTTGGTAAAGGTGCTGATAGCGTCGCCCGGTTTGCTCTGCTCGGTCAGGATCACGCCCTTCAAAAAGCGCATTTGCGCATCCCGTGGTTTGGTCGCCAAAAATTGATCTACTTTAGCGTTAGCCTCAGCCAGTTGGCCTGCGCGCAACATGCGGTTCACGTCCGAGTAATCATCGGCAAAAGCCATGCCAGAAGCCAATAAACTGACGGCCAGGCAAACACTGGCCAGAGGTTTGGCTGCGCTAAAGCGGGACACTGAAATCACACGGAGTGCTGACGACTTTACCGATGGCTTAACTAATGGCATAGAACCTCTTTGGACAAAGCGAGTTTTGGCAAGCCCAAGAATTGGGCCGTATACTGTGCAGTATTGTAGCGGCTGGCTAATGACTTTCGGTTAATTTCCGTTCCGGCATTTCCCTTGCCTTTGACCTCTTAAACCGTTTACGCCAGAGAGCCGACTTTTCCCATGAGCCTTCGTATCTATAACACGCTGTCGCGTGCGCTGGAAGATTTTTCCCCTCTCGTTCCCGGTCAAGTCCGCATGTATGTGTGTGGTATCACAGTGTATGACCTGTGCCACATTGGCCATGCCAGGGCCAATGTGGCGTTTGACTTTGTGCAGCGATGGCTGCGCATCAGCGGATACGCTGTGAATTTTGTGCGTAACATTACCGATATTGACGACAGAATCATTGCCCGTGCGGTCAAAAACGGCGAAACCATCAAGGCCTTGACCGAGCGGATGGTGCTGGAGATGTACCGCGACTTTGATGCTCTGGGCATCGAGCGGCCCGACCACGACCCCCGCGCCACCGACTTTGTGCCCCAGATGCTGTCCATCGTGGACCAGCTCAAAACCAAAGGCTTGGCCTACCAGACAGAAAGTGGTGATGTCAACTACGCTGTGCGCAAGTTTCCCGGTTACGGCAAGCTCAGCGGAAAGTCAATCGACGAGCTGCACGCAGGCGAACGTGTAGCGGTGCTGGACGGCAAGGACGATCCGCTGGACTTTGTACTGTGGAAATCGGCCAAACCCAGTGAGCCTGCGGATGCCAAATGGCCATCCAGCTACGGCGATGGCCGCCCCGGCTGGCATATCGAGTGCTCCGCTATGGCCTGCGCCCTGCTCGGCGAGAGCTTTGACATCCATGGTGGCGGAGCAGATTTGCAATTTCCGCACCATGAGAACGAAATTGCGCAAAGCGAAGGCGCGTACGCCAAACCCATGGCCAAGGTGTGGATGCATAACGGCTTTGTCAACATCGACAACGAGAAGATGTCCAAGAGTTTGGGCAATTTTTTCACTATCCGCGAGGTGCTGGAGCAGTTTGATGCCGAGACTATTCGCTTCTTCATCGTGCGCGCGCACTACCGCAGCCCAC
>JAYVDN010000513.1:0-3951 GCA_043749385.1 Polaromonas sp. | reverse complement strand
CTTCGGCATGGCTAAAGCTCATGATGAGCACGTGACTGCCTGCCTGCAAACTTTGCACCGCAGCATGCACGGGGGCCGAATGCTCACACTGCACATGGCTGGGCAGGCCCTCAGGAAAGATCTCGTCACGGCTGTCTACCCAGGTAATGCTGCAAGGAAGTGGGCTCAGCACGCCTACCAGGGCTTTGCCTACATGGCCGCCACCAAAGAGCGCTACTTTAAAAGCATTCTGGCCTCTAGCCCAATGGATCATCGCGAGAGCAGCTTCTCTTTTAATAGCGTCCTGCGCGCTGATAAAGCTGAACTTGAGATGCACCACACCGCCGCAGCACTGCCCCAAGCTGGGGCCCAAGGGGTAGCGGCGCAGTGCGTCGGGGTGACGCGTGGTAACTGTCAGAGGTTTTTCATCCGCTTTTTCTGCTGGCACAGCGCGCGCAATCGAAGCCAACACATCACGCGCATGCGCGGCTAACACATCACGCGCATGCGAGGCTAACAAATCGCGCCCATGCGCGATGGCCTGAAACTCCAAGTTACCGCCACCCACTGTGCCCAGCACTTCACCCGCCAGCACCAGCATCCAGGCACCCACCTCACGCGGGCTGGAGCCTTCAAAGCGGTCGATGGTGATCAAAACCGCGTCTTGCCGTGCCAGCTTGTCCAGCAGGACACCATCACGCGGCAACACTGAAAGCCTCCAGTTGCAAACCCGCAAATATTTTGAAATCCACCACATTGCGGGTCAGCAAGGCATAGCCATGGTGTACTGCCGTAGCGGCTATCAAGGCATCATGCGCCGTGGCGGTCACGCTTTTGGGCAGCGCCGCAATCATCCGGGCATGCGTGCGCGCCACGGGCAAGGAGAACTCCAACACCGGGATGGACGACAACAAATTTTCCACAAACGCACCGCGCTGCGCCCTGCGCGGTGCTGTATTGGCGCGCTCCACGCCCACCAGCAGCTCACTGGCTGTCACCGCGCTCATGTACGCACCACCATATTGTGCCCAGCGCGCTAGGCTCAAGCCCGCGCCGGCCTTTTCAGCCAGCACCCACACATCAGTATCAATCACGAGGCCCATGGGTCAGCCCTGGCACGCAGTTGCGCACGCACTGCCCGCACATCGTTGGCCATGGATTGGCGATTGGCACTGCCCATTTGCGGCCCCTTGGCCAGCCAGTCATCCAGTTGCCCTATCGGAAACCCATCCGCCGCCGCAACAGGCGACACTCGCGCCACAATGCGTTTACCGCGCTCAATATCCAGCACCTGGCCTTTGTATTGCACCTGGTTTAAAAACTCAGACAGCCCACGGGAAAAATCGGTAGCGTTGACGGCAAGTGTTGCCATGGCAGATTCCTTCTTTTTAAAATCTGATAATCAGTTTATCAGATTTATACGGCAATTGCTTTCATGAACCACTTTCGGCTGACTCGCACCCGGCACGACGCCCCAAGACTGTTTACTGCCCATGCGTTGCGGCTTGGCCCGCCGCCCGTAGTTTGTCTTTTTTACTAGGCCGCGCACCTTTGATGCCGCCGTTGGCTGACGGTGCGTTTTTCACGCCGACTTCTTCAACCGCCACATCCATAGGCTCAAAGCCTGCCACCTGCTCACGTAGCACTGTAATGCCGTGGCGCTTTTCTATCAGGCGCAGATGCCCTTCAGTACCGCTGCTGACAAAGCTAACCGCCAGGCCGCTTTCGCCTGCGCGGGCGGTGCGACCGATGCGGTGGGTGTAGTCCACCGCCGAGCGCGGCAGGTCGTAGTTGACCACCACGGGCAGCTGCGCAATGTCGATGCCGCGCGCGGCGACGTCGGTGGCTACTACCACTTGCAGGGTTTTGGCCTTGAAGTCCATTAGCACCTGGGTGCGCTTGCCTTGGCTGAGCTCGCCATGGAAAGGCTCGGCGGTGATGCCTGCGCCGCGCAGTTTGACGGCGATGATTTCGGTGGCGTGCTTGGTGGCGGCAAACACCAGCACGCGGGTCCATTTTTCGGCCTCGATCAAATGGCGCAGCAACTGGGTGCGGCGGGTTGCATCGACTTCGATAGCGCGTTGCGCAATATCCAAGGCATCTGCGGCCTTGGCCAGGACCTCCACCCGCTGCGGCTCATGCAACATGCTGTTGGCCAACGCCTCAATCGCAGGCGGGAAGGTGGCTGAGAAAAACAGTGTCTGGCGTTTGCGCGGCAGCAGCGCCAAAATGCGGCCCAGCTCTTCGCCAAAACCCATGTCCAGCAGGCGGTCGGCTTCGTCCAGCACCAGGGTGCTGACCTGCGCAATACTCAGCGCGTTATGCGCCAGCAAGTCCAGCAAGCGCCCTGGGGTGGCCACCACCACATCCACCCCGCCGCGCATGCGCATCATTTGCGGGTTGATTGACACACCGCCAAACACCACGGCCACCTTGACCCGCTGCGGCAGGTATTTGCCCAAACTGTGCAACGCCTCTCCTACCTGCACCGCCAGCTCACGCGTGGGCACCAGGATCAGCCCATGCGTTCTGCGGGGTGAAGTGGGCGCAGCCAGCGCTATTTGCTGCAACAGCGGCAGCACAAAAGCCGCTGTTTTGCCCGAGCCTGTTTGCGCAGAAGCCAGCACATCGCGCCCCTGCAAGATGGCGGGTATCGCCGCTGCCTGGATCTCGGTGGGCGCGGTAAAGCCTTTTTCGGAGAGCGCGCGCAGCAAAGCGGGCAGCGTGGTGGACGAGAAACCTAGGGCGGAAAATGGCATGGCGTGTGTATTTGCAAAGTAAGGCAGGAAGGCGTAAAACCCAATAGCATGAGTTGGGGTGTCAACACACTGAGTTTACGCCTCGGCGCACCCGCGCTCCACTCCATCCTCTGGGAGCAGCTTTATGTCTACAGAATCATTCGACGCCATTGTGATCGGCGCGGGCCAAGCCGGGCCGGCCATGGCGGCGCGCTGCAACAAAGAAGGCTTGCGCACCGCCATCATTGAGCGCGGCCATTGGGGCGGCACCTGCGTCAATGTGGGCTGCGTTCCCACCAAAACGCTGGTAGCCAGCGCCCGCGCCATCCACATGGCCCGACGGGGCGAAGAGTTTGGCTTTGAGGCGGGCGACATTCGCGCCAACATGCAGCGCATCAAGGCGCGCAAAGATGCCATGGTGCTGAAATCCCGTGACGGTGTGTTGCAGTGGATGCAGGGCCTGAAGCATGCCGAGGTAATTCAAGGCCAGGCCAGCTTTGTCGGGCCGCGCACGGTGCAGGTGGGCACACGCGCACTGACCGCCGAGCGTGTTTTCATCAACGTGGGGGGCCGGGCCAGCGTGCCCGACCTGCCGGGTGTGGCCGATGTACCGCACCTGGACAACGCCTCCATCATGGAGCTTGCCGAAGTTCCGCAGCATCTGGTGATTGTGGGCGGCAGCTATATTGGCCTGGAGTTTGCGCAGATGATGCGGCGCTTTGGTGCCAGGGTGACCGTGGTGGAGCGCTCAGCCACGCTGCTGCCGCGTGAGGACGAAGACGTGTCCAACGGTATTCGCGCCATTTTGGAGGCAGAGGGCGTGGAGCTGCAGTTGGCGGCGCAGTGCATGTCGCTGTCGCGCAGCGGCAGCCAGGTGGTGGTGGGCGCACTGTGTGGCAGCCAATCGCCAGCCATCACAGGCAGCCATGTGCTGCTAGCAGTGGGCCGCAGGCCCAACACCGATGGCCTGGGCTTGGAGGCGGCGGGCATTGCGCTGGATGAGCGTGGCTATATCGTGGTGGACGATCAGTTGCGCACCAGCGCCGACGGTGTGTGGGCCATGGGCGACTGCAACGGCCGAGGTGCCTTTACCCACACCGCCTGGAACGACTACGAAATCGTCGCAGCCAACCTGTTTGACCACGACCCGCGCCGTGTCAGCGAGCGCATACCCTGCTACGCGCTGTTTATCGACCCCGCGCTGGGGCGCGTGGGCATGACCGAACGCGAGGTG
>JAYVDN010000512.1:0-1856 GCA_043749385.1 Polaromonas sp. | reverse complement strand
GGCGCAAAAGGTGTTTGACGCCGTGCACACCAACCAGTTCTATGTCTACAGCCACCCCAAGTCCATAGGCTCGGTGCAGATGCGCCTGGAAGACATCATGCAGCAGCGCAACCCGACCGACCCGTTTGCGCACAAGCCCGAGATTGGCGTAGAGCTACGCAAGGCACTACGCGCTGACTAGAGTTTTGCTATTTATTAAATAGCTGGTCCCGCGATATTCTATTGGGCTACAGCACTAAAGTGTCATTTAACTGGCATCGCTTCCCAGTGCTGTAGCGCTTTGCCATGGGTGTCTACACTTTCCAGCTGCACCTGAAAACCCCATAGACGGGCGACGTGCTTGACCACCTCTTGCGCTGCGTCGTTCAGTGGTCTGCCGCTGTGCTGGGTGTGGCGCAGGGTCAGGGCGCGGTCGCCCCGCACGTCAACGTTCCACACCTGTATGTTGGGCTCGCGGTAGCTCAGATCATGCTGGCGTGAGAGCACGTCGCGTACATGGCGGTAGCCTGCCTCGTCGTGAATATTGGATACCTCCAGCTCGTCCTGGGCGGCATCATCTACCAGAGCGAACAGGCGCATCTCGCGCATCAGGCGCGGGGACAGGTACTGCCCAATAAAGCTCTCGTCGCGGTAGTGCCGCATGGCGTAGTCCAGCGTTTTACGCCAGTCGGTGTTGGCAATGTCGGGAAACCAATGCAGGTCTTCGTCGGTGGGGCTTTGGCAGATTCGCTTGATGTCGGTGAACATGGCAAAGCCCAACGCATAGGGATTAATGCCGCTGTAGCCAGGGTGCGTCACAGGCAACTGGTGAACCACGTTGGTGTGCGAGCGCAGTATCTCTACCATGAAGCCATCGCTTAGCAAGCCGTCGTCGTACATGGTGTTGAGCAGGGTGTAATGCCAAAACGTAGCCCAGCCTTCGTTCATCACCTGCGTTTGGCGCTGCGGGTAAAAATACTGCGCTATCTTGCGCACAATGCGCACGACCTCGCGCTGCCAAGGCTCTAGCAGAGGCGCATTTTTTTCAATAAAGTAGAGAATGTTCTCCTGCGGCTCAGGCGGAAAACGGCGGTTCTTGGGCGCGGCCTCTTTCTCGGCCCCTTTGGGCACCGTGCGCCACAGGTCGTTCACCTGCTGCTGCAGATAGGCCTCGCGCTCTTTGCGCTGAGTCTCCTCTTGCGCCAGCGAGAGCTTTTGCGAGCGTCGGTAGCGGTCTACGCCGTAGTTCATCAGCGCGTGGCACGAGTCGAGCAAAGTTTCTACGGCGTCCAGGCCGTGCAGCTCTTCGCAGCCTGCAATATAGGCCTTGGCGTACACCAGGTAGTCGATGATAGAGCTGGCGTCCGTCCACATGCGAAACAGATAGTTGCCTTTGAAAAACGAGTTGTGGCCGTAGCAGGCGTGGGCTATTACCAGGGCCTGCATCGGCATGGTGTTTTCTTCCATCAGATAGGCGATGCAAGGGTCGGAGTTGATGACGATCTCATACGCCAGGCCCATATTTCCGCGCCGGTAATTTTTCTCGGTGCTGATGAATTCTTTTCCAAACGACCAATGCCGGTAGTTCACCGGCATGCCTACCGATGCGTAGGCGTCAATCATTTGCCCCGCCGTGATGATCTCCAACTGCACCGGGTACGTGTCCAAGCCAAAACGCTGGGCGGTACGTTCGATTTCCTGGTGGTAGGCCTCGATCAGCTCGAACGACCAGTCTGATGGGCAGGGCAGAGCTTGGCAGGGGGCTTGGTCCGCCGTTGCGGGAAGGGCACTCATGTCGCACCTGCTTTCTTGAACAACTCCCGAAAAACGGGGTAAATATCCGCAGAGCTTGCGATTTTTTGCATCGCAAAATTACT
>JAYVDN010000511.1:0-2138 GCA_043749385.1 Polaromonas sp. | reverse complement strand
GCCTGCGGTGGGGGTGGTTTGGCAGCCTCGCAAGAACGGCCTGCTGTGGCGGTGCCCGAAAAAAGAGCGAGCGCTACCGTGGCAGCCGCCAAGGCTGCAATATGGTTTGGCTTCATGGTTGCCTTAATCAGTTGGGGACAGAGCAACAGGGCGCTACGCGCGTCCGTTGGACTGTCCCACAAAGTTATTAGAAAGTGATACGTTCGTTATGCAGCAGTGATTTACCCAAGGCGTTGGGGATGAAGGCAATGGCCTCGCCCAGCGCTGACAGCACCACGCCAGCGCCTATGACGCTCACGACCACGGCTGTACCGGCCACGACGGACGCACCACCAGCCGCCCTGCCCACCAGCTCCACACTGGCGGTAGCGCCGTCAGAGGCGCGCTCTAGTACATACAGCGTGCCGCGTGCAGTACTTTCAACCGTTTTCACGACCAACACTGCGCCAGCAGTGGACAAGATGACTGGCACGGCCACGACAGCGCCCGCTGCTGCACTGGCACCACCCACCACAACCACCGAGGCGACGGGCAGCATCGACAGTACCAGCGAGGCTTCGCTTTGCGCAGAGGCCTTGGGGCTTACCGCTACTGCAACGACCATGCAGGTCGCTACTAGCAAGGTCGCCAATTTTTGCTTTAGCGCGGTGGGTTTCATCAAAACGGTTTTCATAACGCACTCCTTCAGTGTGTGATTGAAAGGCAATTACTGTTGCTCAGCGGCCATCTCGCGGCGTGCTTCCATGCGGGCGGAGAGGCGTGTCTCGGCCAAATCGGCCTCATGTTTGTCACGCAGGGTTTTGGCCAAGGTGAAGGTGGTGGTGATCAGGTACAACCAGCTCACCAACAAGAAGGCCTTGTAGGTTTCGTTCAAATTCATGCGCCACAGGCCCCATGCGGTCAGCGTCATGGCGATACCGAAAGCGGTGTACACCACCATGCGCCACATTGGCGTGTCTACCGTTTTGTACTGGTTGTCACGAATGAACTTGGCCAAAAAGAAGGCCGTGGACAAACAGAAGATGTACCCCATGACCATGAACGCGCGATCCAAATCCTGCCCCGGCAAATAGGCCAAGCCCGTGCCGCACAAAAATACGGCAACGCCGAAGGAAATCCATACTTGGGCCAACCAAGCTTTGGTGTCGCGTTGAACGATGGGTTGTTGCATATCTGTCTTTCAGTAGTTAAGGTGAGTGAAGTATCTAAGGTTTTAAATGATGCGCCAGCATTATGTCGGGAGTGGCTCCGGGCGCGGCGGACGGTATTGTTTAGCGCTACTTTATGCTTTCAATAGTGCCTGCACCCGGTCTTTTAGGACAGCTGGTTGAACCGCATTGGCGGCCATTGGCGCGCCCACATTCAAGCCCACCCGGCTGAAAACCCCGCGCCTGAAGGGCCGCACCATGGCGTTGCCTTTTTCTACGCGGCTAAAGAAGCTGCCCCACAGGTTGGTGAGTGCCATGGGGATCACGGGGGGTTCTATGCCTTGGGCTTTGGCGGTTTCCAGAATCTTCATGATGCCGCCTTTGAACTCTTGCAGCTCACCGTCTTTGGTGATGCCGCCCTCTGGGAAGATGGCAAGCAGGTCGCCTTCTTGCAGCACTTTGTGGGCATCGGCAAAGGCGCGTTCGTAGGCTACCGGGTCTTCGCTTTTGGGGGCGATGGGGATGGCTTTGGCCAACTTGAACATCCAGCCGAGCACAGGGACTTTGAAGATGCGGTGGTCCATGACGAAGCGGATGGGCCGGGGGCTGGCGGCCATCAGCAGCACGGCGTCGACGAAGCTGACGTGGTTGCAGGTCAAAATCGCAGCGCCTTCGACGGGGATGTGCTGGTCGCCCGTGACCTTGAAGCGGTAGACCAAGCGCGAGGCTATCCAGGCGATAAAACGCAAGAAATACTCGGGCACCAGCATGAAGATGTAGAAGGCCACTACGGCGTTGGCCAGGCCGGTGAACAAGAAGATTTGCGGAATGCTGAACTTGGCACCCAGCAGCGCACCTGCAATGACCGAGCTTGCGATCATGAACAGGGCGTTCAAAATATTGTTGGCCGCGATGATGCGGGCGCGGTGCGTGGGCTGGCTGCGCAGCTGGATGAGGGCGTACATGGGCACGCTGTACAGGCCGGCAAAC
>JAYVDN010000510.1:0-9119 GCA_043749385.1 Polaromonas sp. | reverse complement strand
CTTGTGCGCCAGCTCGATCATCACCCGCATGGCCAAGCGGCTGTGCAGGTTCAGCAGCATGGCATCGCGCCAAGAGCCCTCCAGCATCACGCCGCCGCGCATGACGCTGACAGGTACTTTGCACAAACGGTGCACCTCATGCGCCAGCAGCTCTTCTACGCCGCCTGCGCAGGGCAGAAATAATTGGAGTTGGTTCATGGTGTGCTTTACAAAGATTTTCGCAAATGCGTAGGCGCAATGCGCAGCGCCTCGCGGTATTTGGCTACGGTACGGCGGGCGCACTCTATGCCTTGCTCTTTCAGCATATCGGCAATGGCATTATCCGACAATGGTTTTTTACGGTCTTCGGCGATGACAAACTGCTGGATTAGCGCGCGCACCGCCGTGCTGGAGGCATTGCCGCCGGTCTCGGTGTTCAGCCCGGAGCCAAAAAAGTATTTCAGCTCAAAAGTGCCGTAGGGCGTGGCCATGTATTTGGCGGTGGTCACGCGGCTGATGGTGGACTCGTGCAGGCCCAGCTCGTCGGCAATCTCGCGCAGCACCAGCGGGCGCATGGCCAGCGCGCCATGGGCAAAAAAGTTGCGCTGCCGCTCGATGATGGCGTTGCTGACCCGCAAAATAGTATCAAAGCGCTGCTGGATATTTTTAATAAACCAGCGCGCTTCTTGCAAGCGGCCTTGTAGCGCCGCATGGCTGTCCGACTTGCCGCCTTTGAGCGCCTGGGCATAAATGTCGTGCACCCTCAGGCGCGGCATCACGCTTTGGTTCAGTTGCGCTTTGAACTTGATTTGGGCGCCGCGCCCCTGGGATATGACGATGACATCGGGCACGATGATGTTGCGCTCCAGGTCTGCAAAGCGCCGCCCGGGTTTCGGATCGAGGCGCGATATCAAGGCAATGGCGGCTTTGACATCGTCAATGCTGCACAGGCACAGGCTGGCCAGGCGTTTGGTATCGCGCTTGGCCAATAGATCCAGCGGTTGCGCGCAGATGGCCAATGCTTCAGCGCGCGCCACGGTGGAGGCAGGCAGGGCGTGGAGTTGCAGGGTGAGGCACTCGGCCAAATGGCGCGCCCCCACGCCTGGCGGCTCCATATGGTGCAGCAGCTTGACCGCCATGTTAAATCGCTGCACCAGCTCTTCCACATCTTCCAAAGTCGTGGCACCCAGGCTCTCGGCCAGGTCTTCAAAACCATCTTCCAGATAGCCGTCGTCGTTGAGGGATTCGATCAGGAACATCAGCGCCGCGCGGTCTTCGTCGCCCAGGCGCAGGCCTACGGTCTGGAGGTGCAAAAAATCTTGCAGGCTTACATGCTCAGCGCTCAGGGTGCTGGCATCGGCGTCGTCGCCCGGTTCACTGCTGGAGGTGCGCGCGGGAGCGTCGTTGCCCCATTCGGTGTCATCGGCGGCGACTTCGTTGCTGCCTTCGCCTTCCCAGTTGTCTATGGTGCCGCTGTCTGTAGGCGTATCGGCCGCGCTTTCGGTGCTTGACGTAGTGGTATCAGTGCTGCTGGTGCTTGCACTGGCAGCGCTGCCCGCGCCATCCCATTCAAACTCGTCAGCGCGCTCGGCCTGCACGCTGGCAGTCTCTTGGGCTACCCGCTCAGTTTGCAAAGCCTCCTCATAGCCTTGCTCGGCGCTTTCTTGCTCCAGGAATGGGTTGTCTTGCAGCATCTGCTCAATCTCCTGCGCCAGCTCGAGCGTAGACAACTGCAGCAACCGGATAGATTGCTGCAATTGCGGCGTCAGCGAGAGATGCTGTGACGTGCGAAGACTCAGGCCTTGCTTCATGGTTGCGCTAAAAGGTTAAGGCGACAGGAAACGACGCGACGCCGCGCCGGGCCGCCCCAAGCAAGGAGGGCCCCCGAGGGGCTGAGGGCTGCGGCTCCAGGCCTGCCTGCGCAGGCTTGGACAGCCCGAAGAGCCTTCGCCTCTGGCGTTGGCTCGTACAGCGCAGGGCGCGCACGTGAGCAAGCGTGGGGGCCACAGTCACATACGGAAGTTTTCACCAAGGTACACCCTTCTCACATCGGGGTTTTCGACGATCTCGTTAGGGGTGCCTTTGGCTAAAACATTGCCGTCGCTGATGATGTAGGCGTGGTCGCAAATGCCCAGGGTTTCGCGCACATTGTGGTCGGTGATCAGCACGCCAATGCCGCGTGATTTGAGAAACCCGATGATGCGCTGGATCTCGATCACCGCAATCGGGTCAATGCCCGCAAACGGCTCGTCCAGTAAAATAAACTGGGGGTCGGTGGCCAAAGCGCGGGCAATTTCTACCCGGCGGCGCTCACCGCCCGACAATGCAGGCGCGGGTGAGTCGTGCAGTTTTTCCACTCGCAGGTCTTGCAGCAAGCCCTGCAAGCGTTTCTCTATCTCGGGTTTCCCAAGTGGTTTGCCTTGCGCATCGCGCTGCAGCTCCAGCACCGCACGCACATTTTCAGACACCGTTAGCTTGCGAAAGATCGAGGCCTCTTGTGGCAGATAGCTCAGCCCCAAACGCGAACGGCGGTGGATAGGCAGGCGCTCTACGCGCTGGTCGTTGATAGTGATCTGGCCCGCGTCAGCTCGCACCAAGCCCACAATCATGTAAAACGAGGTGGTTTTGCCTGCGCCGTTAGGCCCCAGCAAACCCACCACTTCGCCTTGCGACACAGACAGTGACACGTCTTTGACCACCATGCGTGCACCATAGGACTTTTGCAGCCCGGTAGCGCTGAGCATGCGTTGGGTGTCTGGCGCGGCATGATGCTCTGCGGTGCTCAGTGCACTCGCCTGTAGAGAGGCTGCGTCTTCTTGCATTACTTGCGTTCCCCGCCGACGGTGGTGCTGGGGCGCAATGTAGCTGCTGGCGTAGTGGGGCGGGGCGCAGTGGTGGTAGTGTTGGCGTTGGTAGGAGCCACACTCGCATCTTTAGGCGTGATCATGGCGCGCACACGGCCTGTGGGGTTGGAGGCGCTGGCGTTGGCCGCACCGCCCACCACGTTAAACACATCGGTCACGTTGTCGTACACAATCTGGCTGCCAGTGGTCTCGTCGTTCACCACGGAGCCTTTGTAGCGGCGTAATACGGCGTTTTTAGAAAACGTCACCGTGTCGACTTTGCCGTCATAAAAAATGGTCTCTGACTCGCCCTCAATCCACTCGTCTGGTACATCACGCTTTTGCCTGAAGAATGCGCGTTTGCCACCCTTCTCCACGGCCGTACCGAACTGAAAACCTTCGTTGTCTTGGCGAATGTCTACCTGCGCGCCGCGAATGATGATCGTGCCCTTGGTGATCACGACGTTACCGGTGAACACACTGGTTTGCTTCAAATCGTCGTAGCGAAGCGCATCTGCCTCGGCGTTCATGGGCTTCTTTTTGTCGGCTTTTTCGGCCCATGCGCTGGCGCTGCAAAGCGCCAAGGCTAGGATGGCAGAAAAAACTGTGAGGACGGGTTGGTATCGAGGTAATTTCATGGCGGCATGATTCTTGCTGCCACCATTGTAGTCGCCGTATCCGGCCTTGGTTGCCTGCCGGGGCGAGATAGGCAGTGAATTTGCCGTCCTTTGCGCAACGGGAATCAGCGTGTAAGCGACACGATCCGATCAGGTGCTGGGCTTAAACGCAGCTCTACGAGCGTGCCACCCACCCGCAATGGGGGAAAGTTCACAGCTTCGACATTCACGGGCGCTGTGCCTGCGGACACCGCCGGAGAGCTGGTTTTTTTGGCGTTGGGCAGGTCATCGCCTTTGGCCAGCGCCTGGTCGCCGTTGCAGCTAGACAAAAGTGCTGGGCTGCTAATACGGGCTTGCTTGACGGTTGCCAGCGCCGCTTTGTCGGCAGAAGTGACGCGTTTGCCTTGTGCGTCCAGCAGCTCAATGCCGCGCGCCTGGGGCGCCCAACGCTGGTCACCATCGACACGACCAGCCAAAATGCACTGCAAATCTGCGCCCGTCGTGGCAGCAGCCGGCGCTGTACTTTGTGCTACAGCCAAGCTGGCAACAAACGACAACGGAATGCATAGTGCCACAGCCCATGTGCGAGCCACGGTGCGCAAGGAAGTGCGGGCCACAGGGTGAAAAGCGTGAGAAGCAAGAGAAGCAGCGGACTTGTTCAACATAAAACCTCCTGATAACAAACTGTCACAGCGTTGCGGTGTTGCGGGATACAAAGACCATCAACGCCTGACAAAGTGGCTTTAGTGTAGAACTTGGGCGTGTATTTTGCATCCCATGAATATGGCATTTACGTTGATGCGGTCAGCCTTTGCAAGGCCTCACGGTACTTTGCGGCGGTGTTTTCAATCACCAGCGCGGGCAAAGCAGGCGCCGGCGCGGTTTTGCTCCATGGTTTGCCATTGATTTGGGCGGCCTCCAGCCAGTCGCGCACAAACTGCTTGTCGTAGCTGGGCGGGTTGGCGCCTTCTACATACGTCTCCAGCGGCCAAAAGCGCGAACTGTCCGGCGTGAGCACCTCGTCCATGAGCGTGAGTGTGCCATCGGGTGTCAGGCCAAACTCAAACTTGGTATCGGCAATGATGATGCCTTTGGTCAGCGCAAAAGCGGCGGCTGTTTTGTAAATTTCAATGCTGATGCTGCGAATTTGCGCTGCCAACTCTGGGCCCACCACGGCGCTCATCTGGTCAAACGAAATGTTCTCATCATGCTCACCCATCGCGGCCTTGGCCGCGGGCGTAAAGATCGGCTCAGGCAGCTTGGACGCGTTCTTCAAACCGGCAGGCAAAGGCACACCACACACCGATTGGCTCACCTGGTATTCGGCCCAGCCGCTGCCAGCCAAATAGCCGCGCACCACGGCCTCCACCGGCAACGGCTTGAGGCGTTTGACCAGCATGGCGCGGTCTTTCACTTGGGGCTTTTCGCCCTCAGTCACCACGCTTTCAGGCGCATCGCCCGTCAAGTGGTTGGGGCAAATATGCCCTAATTTGGCAAACCAGAACAACGCCATTTGCGTCAGCAGCGCACCCTTGCCAGGGATAGGCTCGCCCATGATCACGTCAAAGGCGCTCAGGCGGTCGCTGGCGATCATCAAAATACGGTCAGACCCCACAGCATAGTTGTCGCGTACTTTGCCGCGCGCCAGCAGAGGCAGGGAGGTGATGGTGGAGGTGTGCAGGGAGGTGGTCATAACAGTAATTTTAATTTGGACTCGATGCGGGCGAGTACTGTGAAGTCTCGGTCGTTTGCCAAGAGGGGTTGTTCGGCTTCCAACGCGCAAGCGGCCACCACGCAGTCGATAGGGCTGCGCGGTGTGAGGCCTTGCCACCGGCAGCGGGCGTAGAGCATGGCGGCTTGGCGGTGCAGCTCCAGTACATCGTCGGGTTCGTAGGGAGGAACGCGCTCTATCTCATACTGCAGCTTGATGTAGTTGGCAGGGCTGGACGCGCCTTGCAAAACCTCTTGCACCACCACATGCGGCATCCACATTGGCTCGCCTGCTTGAAAGGCTGCTCGCAGTCGCAAGTGCGCAGCAGAGCCATTGCCGCGCAGATAGTCAATCCACGCCGAAGTGTCAATGATCATGCGCGTGAAGTTTTAGCGGCGGTGCGCTTGGCGCGGCTGGCTGCGGGGGCCTTTTGCGTGATCCGGTTGGTGGTTTTGGCTACGTAGGGTTTGACGTTGTCCGAAACATACAAAGGCTCTTGGGGAAATATTTTGTACGCTTCGTCAGGATCGTAGTCATCCGAAATCAGGCGCGACCCCTCCAACGCCAGCAGCGCCGAATAATCTGGCTCGCGCACAAAAGCGCGCAGAGCTGCCTCGACAGCCGCCTTCTTGGTGCTGACATGCGCCCGCGCCATGGCTTTGGCAATCAGTTCATCATCTAAAACAATATTGGTTCGGGTATTCATCTATACACCTTTCATGTGTATAGATGAATTATGCCCCAAATCCTTGCTGACTGCGCCATGAAAAAAACCATCGCAGTGGGTGGTTTTTCTATCGAATGCGGTGGCACATCAAACCAAGTAGGCGTCTGCCCAATCAGTGCACCACCTGCGCCAGCTCGCCCTTGGCATACTGCGCCGCCACCACCTGCAGGCTGTGGCCTTTGATCTTGCTGCCCTGGCCGGTGCAGCCAAACTCGACATAGCGCTGCTTGCAAATCGCCTGCGCGGCGGCGCGGGCGGGCTTGAGCCATTCTCTGGCATCAAATTTGTCCGGATTCTCTGCCAGAAACTTGCGCACCGCCGCCGTCATGGCCAAGCGGATGTCGGTGTCAATGTTGATCTTGCGCACGCCAAACTTGATGGCTTTCTGGATCTCTTCTACGGGCACGCCGTAGGTCTCTTTCATCTTGCCGCCGTACTGGTTGATGATAGCCAGCAGGTCTTGCGGCACGCTGGAGCTGCCGTGCATCACCAAGTGCGTATTGGGCAGGCGCGCGTGGATCTCCATGATGCGGCTGATCGCCAGCGTGTCGCCCGTGGGCTTGCGCGAAAACTTGTACGCGCCGTGGCTGGTGCCAATGGCGATGGCCAAGGCGTCGAGCTGGGTTTGCTTGACAAAGTCAGCGGCTTGCTCAGGGTCGGTGAGTAGCTGCTCACGGGTCATCACAGCGTCTGTGCCGTGGCCGTCTTCTTTGTCGCCTTGCATGGTCTCCAGGCTGCCCAGGCAGCCCAGCTCGCCTTCCACCGTCACGCCTAGCTTGTGGGCCATGGCGACTACTTGTTTGGTGACGTTCACGTTGTATTCGTAGCTGGCAATGGTTTTGCCGTCGCCTTCCAGGCTGCCGTCCATCATCACCGAGCTAAAGCCCAGGTCAATCGCGCCTTGGCACACCGCAGGGTTTTGGCCGTGGTCTTGGTGCATCACCAAGGGGATATGGGGGTACTGCTCAATCGCAGCGGCAATGAGGTGTTTGATAAACGCCTCGCCCGCGTACTTGCGCGCGCCGGCGCTGGCCTGCAAGATGACGGGAGCGCCCACTTCGTCGGCAGCGGCCATCACGGCTTGCACCTGCTCCAGGTTGTTCACGTTAAAGGCGGGAATGCCGTAGCCGTTAATTGCTGCATGGTCGAGCAGCTCACGCATGGAGACGAGTGCCATTTTGGAGTGTCCTGAAGAAGTTGGTAACCGGTTGGTAACTTCGGATTTTAACGCGGCGCAGCCCCAGGTTTGCTTCAAAATGATGGCTCCGTGTGGGAATGCTGCGAATGGCGCGCGAGTGTTTCGAAGCATCGCAGTACCTGGCGGGTAAGGGTTTGCAGGCTACTGTGACGTGCTGGGCTCGCGGGCAGTTCTGACCGCCTGAATGGGTTCGCACAGGCCCAGATGCACCCACATTCACCTGCATACCCATTTCTGCATGCTACACATACAGTAGCTGCTCCCGCGATATTCTATTGGGCTGCAGCGCGATTAGTATCGTAAAAAGGCCTCAAAATCGCGTTTTTCAGCGCTTTTAATTATCAATTTGTTGGTAAATTATTCTGAATTTATTACTTTTACAGAGTTAAGAAATTATGTGTATATATTAAAAATCGCCTTCGTCAAACAGTGTCGGTTGCGGCGACTTGCCGCCCTGCAAACCCCATGGCACACGCTCTGGCGCGAGCCGAGAGGTCGGTGTAAGGGGCACTTCGGGGGGGGCAGGGGGCAAGGGGGACGACGTTACGCGCCGGAGACTACGCAAAAGGGGTCAGCGCAAAATTTCGTTATGGCGTTGCGCGCTCCGAACAGAGGGTTGTCCTGAATTTTGATCTGACCCCATTTGCCTCGCGCTCCGAACAGAGGGTTGTCCTGAACTTTGATCTGACCCCGTTTGCTTTGACCCCATTTGCTTTCATGCGCAAACGGCTTTGCGGGTAGGGTGGCCCGGTCCGCGTTAGCCTACCATGCAGATTTTCAGCATATTGGTGCCGCCGGGAGCGCCCATGGGCTCGCCGCAGGTGATGGCGTAGATGTCGCCGGTTTTGACAATGCCGCGCTTTTTCAGGTGGTTTTCCGCTTGCTGCAAGGCACTGTCGCGGTCTACGCTGGTGTCCATCAGCAGGGGGCGCACGTTGCGGTAAATCGCCATCTTGCGCTGCGTAGACACTTTGGGCGTGAGCGCGAAGATGGGGACGTGGATGCGGTGGCGGCTCATCCACAAAGGCGTGGAGCCGCTGTCTGTCAGCGCCACAATGGCCTTGGCACCCAGGTGGTGGGCGGTAAACAGCGCGCCCATGGCAATCGACTGGTCAATCCGGCCAAAGCGCTTGCCGGTAAAGTCAGCGTCCAGCTCGACGTCTTCAGCCTCTTCGGCCGCCTCGCAAATGCTGCTGACCTGCTGCACGGTCTCTAGTGGGTACTTGCCCGATGCGGTTTCGGCGCTCAGCATCACCGCATCGGTGCCGTCCAGCACGGCGTTGGCCACGTCGCTGACCTCAGCGCGCGTGGGCACCGGGGCGCTGATCATGCTCTCCATCATCTGCGTAGCGGTGATGACAAACTTGTCCATCTCTCTGGCCATTTTGATCATGCGCTTTTGCAGCGCAGGCACTGCCGCATTGCCCACCTCAATGGCCAGGTCGCCGCGCGCCACCATGATGCCGTCGCTGGCACGCAAAATTTCTTCCAGCTTCGGAATAGCTTCTGCGCGCTCGATTTTGGCGATCAGCCCCGGGCGGTGCTTCCACTCAGCGCCGGCCACGTTACACAGCTGGCGCGCCATTTCCATGTCGGTGGCGTTTTGCGGAAAGCTCACGGCCACGTAGTCGGCCTGGAAACTCATGGCGGTTTTGATGTCGTCCATGTCCTTGGCGGTCAGCGCCGGGGCGGTCAGGCCACCGCCTTGCTTGTTAATGCCTTTGTTATTGGACAGCACGCCGCCCACCACCACGGTGGTGTGCACAGCCTCGCCTTTGACGGCATCTACCTTCAGCACGATCAGCCCGTCGTTCAGCAGCAGCACATCACCCGCTTTCAGGTCGCGCGGCAGGTCTTTGTAGTCCAGGCCCACGGCCTTGATGTCGCCCAGCTCGGTGCGCTCGCCGTCGAGGATGAATTTTTTGCCCTGCTCCAGCATGACCTTGCCTTCGGCAAACTTGCCCACGCGGATTTTGGGGCCTTGCAAGTCAGCCATGATGGCCACCTCGCGGCCGGTGCGGCGCGCGGCCTCGCGCACCATGGC
>JAYVDN010000509.1:0-2374 GCA_043749385.1 Polaromonas sp. | reverse complement strand
ACCTGGGGGCCAATGAACAGCTTGGTATCGGTGGTTTGGGTGGCACCGGGCGCAATAGCCGCCATGGGCGCTTTCATACCCACCGAATACAAATTGTCTTTGACCTTTTGCATGTACAGGTCGCGCTGCACGCCGTCGGGCAGCAGCCAGGCGCTGGCAAAGTAGTGCTGCGCCATGGCCACATAGCCATTGGCCGATGTTTTTTGGAAGTCGGTCTTGTTCTTTTCGATGTCCGTGAACTCAGCTTTTTGGTATTTCTTCTCGGCGGTGTAGACCACGGGGCCGGTAAAGGTGCTGTAGAACGAGGACTCTCCGGGCGGCTTGTTGCCGTCGCGCACCAGTTGCATATAGAGCTGGGCCGACACAGGGGCCGCGCCAGCGTTGATGGCTTCGTGCTTGACGGCGATGTCATACGCGCCGCGCTTGAGGATGTAGGTTTTGACGTATTTAATACCGCCTTGCTCGGGTGACTCAAAGCGCACCACCAGCTCGTTCTGGCCGTCTTTCAGGGTGCGCTCACCGGTAAACTGCATCACGGTTTTGTGGTTGGGCAACGTGGCTTGACCGGCCATGCCCACCAAGCCTGATTGGGCCTCGTAGGCGCGGGCGCTGCTGGTATCGAGCAGCACCACGTTCTTCTTGTCGACTTCGGTGTGCTTGAGCAGCTCGGCACGGGCAATACTGCCGCCTTCGGCACTGAAGGTGAGCTTGAGCACATCATTGCTCACCTCATAGGTGGGCGCGACCACACCAACGGGCGCAGCGACCACACCCGGTACGGCCCCGGCTACCGCTACAGCCCCAGGCACAGCCGACGAGGCAGGCACGCCCGCAGCAGACGCTGCGCTGCCGGGTGCTACGGCTGCGGTAGATTTAGCAGGCGCTGGGAAGAAGGTGGCTTTGTTGCCGTTGTGCACTTGCCAGGCGTCCCACAGCATGATCATGGAGAAGCCAAAAATCACCCACAAAATGGAGCGGCGAATATCGTTCATAGCAAAGTCTTTGAAACAGGGGAAGAAAGGGAAGTGTCGGTAACTGCACGCCCAGTTGGGGGCACATGGCCGCCAAGCAAGCGGGTAAATAGTTTGGGCGCGCGAATGTGCGCCGGTACATTGTCCATGCCGCCCTCGCACCACGGGTGGCAGCGTACCAAGCGCGCGGCGGTGAGGTAGCTACCGCCCACGGCCCCATGGCGCAGCAAGGCCCGCAGTGCATAGGCAGAGCAGGTGGGGGTGAAGCGGCAGTCCGAGCCCAGCCAGGGGCTGAGCAGCAAGCGGTAGCCTTGTACCAAAGCCATCAGCACGGTTTGCGGTAAGCGCTGCAGGCGCAGCCCTATTTTGGTCGCCGGTTTGGTTGCAGGTTTGGTCGCCGGTTTGGCCGCAGCTTTCATCGTGCTCATGGCGCAGCCCCTTGCGTGGCTTTGTGCAGCAAGGCCATCAGTTCGCTGCGCACCAGCTTCTTCAGCGCGTCAGAGGTGGCACTGGGAAACTCTTTGCGAGAGAACTCACTGCGCAGACGCACCACATAATGGCCCATAGGCAGACTGGAACTTAACGTTTCGCTCACTGCATAAACCTGTCGTTTGATGGTGTTGCGCGTGACCGCGCGGCGCGCCCAGCGTTTGGGAATCACTGCGCCAACAGCCTGCGCCTGTGCTGCTATAAAGTGCAGCGCAAAGTGCGGGCTTTTAGAAATGATGCGCCCCGCAAAGACAGCGTCGAACTGCGCTTTGGAGAGAAGATGCGCGAGCAAGTACGCAAGGCTACAAGGTGCAGCTTAGAGCGTGCGGGCTTAGAGCGTGCGGGCTTAAAGCGTGCAGGCTTAGACTGCCAAACGCTTGCGGCCTTTGGCACGGCGCGCGTTAATGACAGCGCGGCCGCCACGTGTTTTCATGCGGACCAGAAAGCCGTGGGTACGTGCGCGGCGGGTCTTGGAAGGTTGGTAAGTGCGTTTCATGGTCAGTTCTCTATCAGTAACTCAGTCAATATCAGAAATTTTTCGCGCAATACGGGTGTTCGGCGAAACCTAGCATTATCGCAAAATCTAGGCTAAAAATCCAGCCGCATCAAGCATTTATGCGCTTTTTCGGTGGTTTCGCGCGAGCTTGGTGGGCTCGCGCCTGGTTTTGGCCAACTAGTCCTTTTTACAATTGCCTTGGCTTGTGGATAACCCCTTAGCCGCGCTACAATACGAGGTAGTAGTTTTATGACATATCCACAAATGCAAGGCAAGCGATAAAGATGGCCGAGGGACAAGCCGCACACGGCCCACAGGCCTTGCAACCCGTGGGTGTTAACCCCGCGCAGCTATGGGCTTCGTGCTTGGCGCAGCTGGCCGTAGAGCTGCCAGAGCAGCAGTTCAATACCTGGATCAA
>JAYVDN010000508.1:0-8038 GCA_043749385.1 Polaromonas sp. | reverse complement strand
TGAGCAGCACTTTAGCGCTGCGGCGCAGGGTAATATTTTTAAGGGTGATCATGAAAGGCCTGGAGGCGCATGCAGCAGGGCGCTGCTAAGGGTTACCCCTGATTATCGGCGAAATAACTCAGCGTAGCTGTTCTGCGGCTTTGCGGCGCTCATCTTGCTCACGGCGCTCCACGCAAACGGGGTGCTTGGCGAAGGCCGATTTGGAGCATTGCTCGGTGATGCAGGACGTAAAGCCAAGCAGCACGCGGTCTTTACAGGCCTCGTTGGGGCTGGATGGTGCAGTCTCTTTAGGGCGTTCGACGGGAGCTGGCTTGGGGACGCTGGAGGCCGTATTTTGCTGGCTGTGGCCAGTATCACTTGCACTGTAGCTTGTGCTTGGCCCTTGATAGGTAGCGGACGGGGTGCTGGTGGTGTAGGTGCCAGAGATGGATGATCGTGCAGTAGCCGTGTCGCGCTGGGCTTGCGCACGGGCGGCGCTTGCCTTGGCTGCAGCCGCTGCGGCTTTCGCCAGCTTGGCCTTAGCAGCATCTTCCGTGCTTAAAGCAGCGCTAGCGGGTGAAGCCGGGCTTTGCGCTGCTGTAGCCGCAGCAGATGGGGCAGCAGATGGGGCAGCAGATGGGGGCGCAGATGGAGCCGTGCTGATGGCTACGTCTGACGCTGCACTAGCAGGCGGTGGGGCCGCTGCACTAATGGCTTGTTCATTGGGTGACAAGGTTCCCGCAACGGGCAGGGAAGATGTATTGGGTGTTGCTACAGGGCTAGTTGCAACTGCACCAATAGGGCCGCTAGTGCTTGGGCTACCGCCAAGCCATGCCCAAGCTGCTGCTACGGCCACCACAGCCGCTGCAATACCTACCAAGAGGCCCGTTTTGCGCCGAGAAACTGGCGCTGTGGATTCTGCAGATGCTATAGCGCTTGGCCCAGTTGAAGCAGGTTTTTCTTCTACTTCAATGACACTGGCCTCGGGTAAAGGCGTTGTTGCTGCTTTGGGTAAATGACCTTGCAAAGCTTCTTTGAACGACATATTTTCCAGAGATTTCTTTTCTGGAAATTGCTTGGCCGAAGAGGCTATTAGTACAGTGGTTTCTTCGTCTGCCACTGGCGCCTGTGGATCAGATTTCAGCAAATCAGCTTTGGCAAAGTTCAGCGGAAACGTGGGCTCTGGCGAGAGGTCGAGGCTATCTGGGATGGGCTCAAAAGGGGCCGGCTCAATCTCCGCTGCGGGTTTGGACGCTGGCATGCCGGGCAGCGTAGTGTCCTCGTCCAAGAGAAAATCTGTCGCAGGCAGGATGGCAGACCCAGCAGCGGATGCGGAGGCTGGCTCAGGCGCCGTAGCTGCTGCCTGCAAAGGCAGGGCCGTAGCTTCAGGCGCAGGGCTGGGCATAGGCGCGATAGACGTGCTTTCGTACAAGCCTTGGCCTTTCGCGGCCATGGCGTCTGCAATGCGCTTTAGGCGGCGCTTGGCCAAGTCGGCATACACGCCGTCTGGAAAGCGCTTGATAAAGCCCTCCAGATCTTGCGGATCGTCGCTTTCTTTCACGTCTTTCCAATACACCAGCTCGAGCTCTTGCGTCACCGTGCTGCCTGAGTTGGTCAAGGTATTGCTTGCCGTAGAGCCGCTGCGCTCTAGCGCGCTGGTACCGTGCGGGTCGATGGTTTTGTAGGGATTGGCCGACGGAGTAATGGTCGGGTCAGCGCGGCGGGCGGCGGCTTGCAGCGCGGTGGAGAAATCTTGTGCACAGGCAAAACGCTGGGTTTTGTCCTTGGACAATGCCCGCGCTACAACGGCGTCTACCGCCGTAGGCAGCATTTGGTTAATGCTGCTGGGCGCGGGCGGGTTTTGGTTGGTGATCTGGTTGACGATAGAGAAGTAGCTGTCGCCATCAAACGGCCTACGGTCAGTGAGCAACTGGTACAGCACAATGCCAGCGGAGAACAGGTCGGACTCAGCGCCTACGGTTCTGCCTTCTACCTGCTCGGGCGACATGTACTTGAGTGTGCCCACCATGCCGCCTTGTGTGCGCGTAGCCTCACCAGAGTCTTGTATGCGCGCTACGCCAAAGTCGGTCAGCTTCACGCGGCCATTGGCCTCTATCAGCAGGTTGGCAGGCTTGATATCGCGGTGGATGATCTTGTGCTGGTGCGCATACTCGAGGGCGGCCAGCAGGTCGCGCATCATGCGCACCGACTGCTCCAGCGTGTAGCGCTGGCCAATATCAAGGTAGTGCTTTAAATCTTCGCCCTGCACAAACTCCATCACCAAGAATGGCGTGCTGCCATCTCGGTCTGAGTCGTACACACTGACAATATTCGGGTGCTGCAAGCGCGCGGCGGAGTGGGCTTCGGTGCGAAAGCGCAGCTCGTAGTCTGCGGCGTCGTCTTTGGACAGGCTGTCGACCCGCACCGTCTTGATCGCGACCTTGCGGTTTAAATTAGGATCGCGCGCCTCATACACCACCCCCATCGCGCCTTTGCCCAGCACACGGGTGATGTCGTAGCGTCCTAATTTTTTTGCAGTGAGCGCGCGGTCGTCCATGAATCAGTTTACGCCGTAGTGTGTATCGGCGTGTTAGCAATAGAAATTCATTCTACATTTGTAGCAGTCCAAACTGCTTAGGTAAGCTAGCCTACCCGTGCAGTATGTCACGTTATGGTTACGGTACGCTCCAATTCACCAGCTAGCAGCGCCTCGCGTGTTAACAAAAGTACTGCATCATCCCCGGCGCTGGTCTCTAGCCACACCGCTTCCAGATGGGGAAACGCCTGGTCAAAGTACCCGCGTTCGTTGCCAATCTCCAGCACCAGCACGCCATGCGCGCTCATTTTGGCAGGCAGGCCCTTCAGCAGTGGGCGAATAAAGTCCATGCCGTCGGTGCCACCTGCCAGCGCTATCTGCGGTTCGGCCAAGTATTCTGCCGGCAGTGCGGCCATACTTTGGCTGTTGACGTAGGGTGGGTTGCACAGTACCAGGTCATAGGGGCCAGCGCATTGGGCCAAGCCATCTGAGGCGATGATTTGGATGCGACTTGCCAGCGCGTGCTTGTCAATGTTGATCTGTGCCACGGCCAATGCGTCCAGGCTGATGTCGGCGGCGTCGACCGTTACATCGGGGTAAGCCATGGCGGCCAGCACGGCCAAGCTGCCATTGCCGGTGCACAGGTCTAGTACTTTCAGGGTGTTGTCGCCAAGCCACGGGTCAATGTTACCGTCGGCCAACAGCTCGGCAATAAAGCTGCGCGGTACGATGGCCCGTTCGTCTACATAGAAGGGCACGCCTTGCAGCCAAGCCTCTTGCGTGAGGTAAGCGGCAGGTTTGCGGGAGTCTATGCGCGCTCTTAATATAGTAGCTGCTCCCGCGATATTCTGTTGGCTTACAGGCCTATTTGCTACTAAATCCAGGTCGTCCAGCGGCAATTTAAGCGCCCACAGCACCAACCAAGCGGCTTCGTCAAACGCATTGGCCGTGCCATGCCCGTAGCCCACGCCCGCGGCTTCCAGCTGGGCTGCGCTTTGTTCTATCAGTTCGATCACATTCATGCGGTCGATTGTACGTAGCTGCTGTTACAGGCTGTCCATAAAGCGCTGGGCTTGCGCAGTCATACCGGCGCGAATGGTTTTAAATACTCGCGGTGGGTAGCCTGGTGGCAATTGCTCTGCTACACGCTCTAACGCATAAGGCACCTGCAGCACCAAGCCCACCATCTGCTCAAACGCATCGGGCGCACCCGTAAGGCGGGCCAGCGCCTGCCAGTGGCGCACTTGAATGTCTTGCAAACGGTAGTGGGTGTTTTTGCCTTTCAGTGCCATGGCCAGCTTGACCTGCTGCGGCGCTATGTGGCCCCGCCCTGTGCCCACAATCGGCCAGGCGGAGAGCACGTCATACAGCGGGGTGAGGCGGTAAGCACCACTGCGCTCTAAAAATATGGAGAAATTTTTGGCGTGCCCATCGCTGGCAGCCATGAGCCAAAAGGCCAGCTGGGTCATGGCAAAGCGCGCTCTGTCGGCCTTGGCGTTGCTGCTGCCTGCCAGCAACGCCAAGCCCGCGCGTATGCCGGGGCCGCCGTCGCTCTCGTACTTCAATGCACCGGGCCAGCCTGCAGCTTGGCAAAAGTCTTCTTGCGGCAGGCGGGCTATCCAGCTTGGTTTGCCGTTGTCATCTTGCACCCAGCGGCGGTCAAAGCGCTCCACTACCAGCACCTTTTGCCCGCCAAACTGCGCCATCTCCGTAGGTGCCACGTCAAAGCCCAACTCCATCAGCAGCTTGGCACACAGCCATTCGTTTTCTACCGACTCGGTCATGTCGGCCTGCATATTGCCTACCAAGCCCAGCGGCAGCTTGAAGATATGCGTAGTGGGCGTAGCGCCCTGGGGCAGGTGCCAGCGCTTGCCTATACGCAGCAAGGCAGTTTTCTCCTGCGCCCCTGCAATAGATATGCGAAAGTCCTGCCCTGGCGACTGGTCACCCAGTGTGGTGGCATTAATGCCGCGCAGCAGGGCTTCTATTTGCGCATCGGCGAGCGGTGTGCTGTCTATCGTGTTGTGCGCAGCTGGCTGCGTGCCCGCTGGCACAAGCTGCACCGCGCCCACGCAGTCGCGGCCCATAGCGGCTAGCAAGTCAGCCGCGCGAACAGACGGGGTGCGAAAGCGGCGGCGCAGGCGCTCGCGGATGATGTCGCTGTCGGGCAGCAGGTTGTCAAAATAATTGATGACCGCCGCGCCGCTGATCTCACCGTCTCCAGCGGGTATGGGCAGCGACAGCGAGAGTGGCCGCGCGTTGCCGCTGCTTACCCAAGCCTTATCGTAGCGCAGGGTAGGCGCACCCGTGCGCGACCAGTACCACACGCCTACGCGCTGGCCGTTCATCCAAATATCCAGGTCTGCAAAAGCCATGGTGACTGCTCTACCAGTCTACCGCCGGGCTGCGCGCTACCAGCGGTGGCGCAGGCACGTGGGCTGCGTATTTGTGGGTGTCTACCAGTTGCAGCCGCATGTCCAACGCGTGTAGCACTTGCAGTAACTGGTCTAGACTAACGGCAGACGGATTGTTTTCAATATCGGCCATGCGTACCTGCTTTACACCAATACGCTCACCCAGTGCAGTTTGCGTGAGACCACGCGCTTTGCGCAGAGACTTGATATGATGCGTCAGCTGGCTAGCCGCTTGCAGTGGATAGGTTTGCAGGGTGGTCATAGTTAAATCGCTTAAATACGATAAATGCACTATATCATAAATAAGCAATAAATGTACTATATCGTTTAAAAGCAATATTATTTCCATCAAAATATGTCAATACCTGTGCTGCATTTATCCATTCATGCATTGCAAATCTCATGACAAAATACAGCTTCAGGAGGCCGCACCATGACACCCCAAGCCCTGCTTTCCCACTGCGACAGCGCCCAGCTATGGCCCGCAGCCACCGGGCTAGATGTGCCCACTGCCTACCAGCGGGCACTAGAAGTGCGCGCGCTGCGCATGGCACGGGGCGAGGTGCCACGCGGCTACAAAATTGGCTTTACCAACCGCAGCATTTGGCCGCGCTACAACGTATTTGCGCCCATCTGGGGTGTGGTGTATGACAGCACGCTCAGTTTTTGCGAAGAGCAGGGTGCCATAGCGCTGGCAGGCATTTGCCAGCCCCGCATAGAGCCCGAAACCGTGTTTGGCTTGCGAACCGCGCCGCCCGCTAACGCATCGCTGGAAGACTTGTTTAACAGCATCGACTGGATAGCCCCGGGTTTTGAAATTGTGCAGTCGCACCAAAAAGACTGGAAGTTCGTGGCCGCTGATGCGATAGCCGACGGCAGCTTGCATGCGCGCCTGCTAGTGGGCAAAAAGCTGCCTGTACGCCAGATAGCTGCTAGCGCCAATGAGCTGTGCGCCGTGCTAGCTGCCACCACCGTGCGCCTTACCCAAGATGCTAAAGTAGTTGACAGTGGTGCTGGTGCCGCCGTGCTGGACGACCCTTTGCACGCTCTGCTGCATTTCATGAAAGAGCTACGCCAATGCCCCGGCGCGCCCGACCTGCAACCCGGCGACGTAGTGACCACCGGCACCTGGACTGACGCCTGGCCCGTAGCCGCAGGTCAAACCTGGGCAGCCGATTTTGACGCGCCACTGCCACGGTTAGAGGTAGCGTTTAGCTAAGCAAAAAAATCCCGTTCGCCTTGAGCTTGTCAAAGGGTTCGCGAAGGCTCCGGCAAGCTCAGCCCAATCGGAATTGGTTTAAACAAACAGCTTTGGACTAGCCCCCCGACGCGGCTGCTCCAGACAAGTGCAGCTTAAAAAACGCCATCGTCCGCTCCCAGGCCAGTTTGGCCGCCGCTGCATCAAAGCGCGGCGTGGTGTCGTTGTTAAAGCCATGCTGCGTGCCCGCGTAGGTATGCGCCTCATACTTGGCGCCCGCCGCCTTGAGCGCTGCTTCATACGCAGGCCACGCCGCGTTAATGCGCTCGTCCACCGCCGCAAAATGGATCTGCAAGGGCGCTTTGACCTTGGCCGCATCTTCACCGGCTGGGTGGTTGCCATAAAAAGGCACGGAAGCAGCTAAATCTGGCACCCGCGTGGCCAGCATGTGCGCTATGCCGCCGCCGTAGCAAAAGCCCGTTACACCAATCTTGCCCGTAGTATCAGGCCGTGCTTTGAGCCAGTCCACAGCAGCCACAAAGTCTTCCCGCGTTTTGGTTTGGTCCAGCTTGGCAAAGGCCTCGCGGGCTTTGTCTTCATCGCCCGGGTAGCCGCCCAGCGGCGTAAGCGCATCGGGTGCAAAGGCCATGTAGCCGTCTAGTGCTATGCGGCGGGTAATGTCCTCAATGTGCCGGTTAAGGCCCCGGTTTTCATGCACTACCAAAATGGTGGGCAACTTGGTGGCCCCGGAGCTGGCAGGGCGCGCCAAATAGCCCTTTACCGTGCCCGTGCCCTGGGGCGACGCAAACGACACTACTTCAATCTTCAGCCGTGCATCGTCTTTAGGCACCTGCTGGCCACGCGCAAAGTCGGGGCTGAGGGCAGCCAGCAGGCCAGCGGCTGTAACGCCTGCTTTGGCAAACTTCTCGGCCCCGCGTAAAAAACCGCGCCGGTCAATGCCGCCGTGCACATAGGCATCAAACAAAACCAGCAACTCCTGGTCAAAATCTTGCGCCGTCAGGCGCGGGGCGGTAGATGGGGTCATATCAAAGGCTCCTGCAAAAAACGCAGCATATCTGCAAGCCAAGCCCCTTGCAAGCGGGCAAACGCAATAAAACCGCCCAATATCTTGCGACAATGCAAGCATTACCTTTTGACTAACTTTTAAAGTGAACCCATCATGCAATTCGCCTCCCGCCTAGACAACGTCAGCACCTCCGCCATCCGCGAGATTTTCAAGCTCTTGGGCCGCCCCGGCATCATCAGCTTTGCGGGTGGATTCCCCGACCCCGAGCTGTTTGACCTAGAGGGCGTGCGCGAAGCCACCGCCAAAGCGCTGAACGACGAAGGCCAGTGGGGCGCCAAAGCCGTGCTGCAATACGGCCCCACCGAGGGCTGGGGCCCGCTCAAAGAAGGCATTGCCGCCCACATGGCCGCCAAAGGCATCAGCGTCAAACCCGACGGCCTTATCACCACCACCGGCAGCCAGCAAGCGCTAGACCTGATCGGCAAAACCATGATCAACCCTGGCGACAAGGTCATCATGGAAGGCCCGACTTTTCTGGCCACCATCCAGTGTTTTCGCCTCTACGGCGCCGACGTGGTCAGTGCGCCGATTGACGCCGACGGCGTGAAGGTCGATGTGCTGGAGCAGCTCATCATCGAACACAAGCCAAAGTTCATCTACCTCATCCCCACCTTTGGCAACCCCAGCGGCGCCATGCTGAGCCTGGCGCGGCGCAAACGCGTGCTGGCGCTGGCTGTCAAGTACCAGGTGCTGGTGGTCGAAGACGACCCCTACAGCGAGCTGTATTTTGGCGAGTCGCCGCCACCGCCCAGCATGATGAGCCTGAGCCAAGACGTGCCCGGCAGCCGCGAGTGGCTGGTGTACTGCGGCAGCTTCAGCAAAGT
>JAYVDN010000507.1:0-8159 GCA_043749385.1 Polaromonas sp. | reverse complement strand
TGGTGTGTTGATCAACTTATTGCCTCAGGTGCCAGACGGGTTTGAGCAGTTTGGCCGCGTAATCGAAGTGGTGACACCCGATGACGCTGACCGCCTGAGCGCCCGCGCCCGGTGGAAACGCTACACCGAGCTGGGCTACGAGATCACCCGCCACGATCTGAAGCTGGCGGCTTAAAGCCCTGTGCTGACAGCGCCCACGTTTCGCAATGGCACCGCGTAAGCCCGGCATACCTGGATGTAAAAATATGCAAATGAAAGCCTTTTAAGCCCATGCCGATGTGGCCCGACCATAGGCATTAGCCAAAGAACTGCAAGATAAATTCGGCTACATTTAAACGGTTGATCGTGAAAACCCCTAGGAATTTCGCGTCTCTAATGTGACGCTGGCGCGTTATTTGCAGTATCGTACAGGCCGTTGGGTACATTTACTACTCTCAACTATTCTGGCGATTTTGTTAATCAATTCCTAAAAGGGGTTTACATGAAACTGAAACTTACCGTACTAGCCGCGTTGGCTACCATTGCAGGCGTAGCGTCTGCGCAAGACATGCAAGTGGTCAAAATTGGCCACGTAGCACCTATCTCTGGTGCCCAAGCCGCCTACGGCAAGGACAACGAGAACGGTGCCCGCATGGCGATTGAAGATCTGAATACGCAAAACATCTCCATCGGCGGCAAAAAGATCAAGTTTGAACTGGTGGCAGAAGATGACGCAGCCGATCCAAAGCAAGGCGCTGCTGCAGCCCAAAAGCTGTGCGACGCTAAAGTCAATGGCGTAGCGGGCCACTTGAACTCCGGTACCACCATTCCAGCGTCCAAGATCTACAACGACTGCGGTATCCCCCACATCACCCCATCGGCTACCAACCCCAACCTGACCAAGCCTGGCTACAAAACCACCTTCCGTCTGCTGGCCAATGACAACGCTTTGGGCGCTGGCTTGGCTTTCTACGCAGCGGATGGCTTGAAGCTAAAGACCGTGGCCGTGATCGACGACCGCACTGCCTACGGCCAAGGCGTAGCTGAAGTATTCAAGAACACCGCCAAAGCCAAGGGCATGACGATTGTGGACGAGCAGTTCACCACCGACAAAGCCGTTGACTTCATGGCTATTCTGACCGCTGTCAAAGCCAAGAACCCTGACGCGATTTTCTACGGCGGCATGGACCCCCAAGCCGGCCCTATGCTGCGCCAGATGGAACAACTTGGTCTGACCAAGCAAAAGTTCTTCGGCGGTGACGGCATCTGCACCAACGACCTGATCAAGCAATCTGCTGGCGCTAAAACGCTAGAGAACGTGATCTGCGCTGAAGGCGGCTCATCCTTGGCTAAAATGCCAAGCGGCGACGCATGGATGAAGCGCTACGAAGCTAAGTACCCCAAGCAGTTTCAGGTCTACAGCCCGTACGTGTACGACGCAGTGTTCGTGCTGGTTGACGCCATGAAGCGTGCCAACAGCACCGATCCTAAAGTCTACACTGCTGAAATTGGTAAAACCAACTTCAAAGGCGTGACCACCAACGTGCAGTTTGAGCCCAACGGCGAACTGAAGAACCCATCCATGACCTTGTACAAGTACCAAGGCGACAAGAAGATTGCGCTGAACTAATCAGCCGCTTGTCTTGACGTAAAAAGCCACCGCAAGGTGGCTTTTTTTATGCTCAATGGGCTTGCAGCCCCATAGAATATCGCGGGAGCAGCTATACTTTGTGTAGCGATTTATAGGCTGGACGGTGGCTTGAAAGCCACCGCTTATTTGGATCCGAATGGCTCTCCAGCCAGCTTGGTGCCAGCTTTAATGCCTTTTTTGGCAAACCAGCCCTTATTCATCTCCAGGACATAGCGCACCGGTTTGGCGGAACAATGCGGCTCGGTGGTTTGCGGCTTCATATCTTCCAAGTTGACGATGGTGCCGTCGTCAGCCACAAACGCTGCTGTCAGTGGCAAAAAGGTGTTTTTCATCCAAAAGCACTGCTGAGATGGCTGCTCAAAGATGAACAGCATGCCCTCGTGCTGGGGCATCTCTTTACGCCACATCAGGCCGATCTGGCGCTGCTCTGGCGTTTGCGCCAGTTGCGTATCTATCTGGTGCATACCCGCTGAAATTTTGATGCGCTGTAGCTTCATTTGCGGCTCGTCTTGGGCGGCTACCGTAGTGGCATACCCAGCGCAATACAGTAGCAAGGCCAGGAGGCTGAAGGTGCGTTGAATGGCGTTCATAAGGCAACAGTCTAATAGGGTTAGGGCCAAAACCAAAAAAAGCCCGCACAAGGCGGGCTTTTTGAGCTGGGAAGCAAGCTCCAATTACTTGGAATTACTTAGCTGCTGGCTTGTCGGCCATTGCGGTTTTTTTGGCTTTTTTAGCGGCTTTGCGAGCGGCTTTCTTTTCTGCTTTGGCAGCAGCTTTAGCTTCAGGAGCAGCAGCTGGCTTGGCTTCAGCTTTCATTTCGGCTTTAGCAGCTGGCTTGGCTTCTGCAGCAGCAGCTGGCTTAGCAGCGGCAGCGGCTGGTGCAGCGGCAGCAGGTGCTGCGGCGGCTGGAGCAGCGGCGGCTGGCTTGGCAGCAGCAGGAGCGGCTGGGGCAGCAGGAGCAGTAGCTTGTGCGAAAGCGCCAGCAGCGAAGAGACCAGCAACCAGAGCAGCGATGAGTTTGTTCATGTCAAAATTCCTTGAGTTAACGTTACTTAGAAAAGCCATCCAAAAATTGGGCGGTATGGCTGTAACGGTGCGGGTTTTCAAATGGTTGACAGCGAGGCAGTAATATTTTTCCAGTTAGAATTAGGGTGTCGCATCTAGTGGGGTTTGCGTGCATTTTGCGTGCATTTGCAAAGTAAAACTTTAGCGTCGCCTCGTTCCATTATTTCCCCCGCCCGGAGACCACCAATACCATGTACCAGCACATCAAAGTGCCCACAGTGGGCAGCAAAATCACCGTCAACAAAGACATGACGCTCACGGTACCGGACGAGCCGATCATTCCGTACATCGAAGGCGACGGTACCGGTTTGGACATCACGCCTGTGATGTTAAAGGTGGTGGACGCCGCTGTGGCCAAGGCCTATGGGGGCAAAAAGAAAATCCACTGGATGGAAGTGTATGCCGGTGAAAAGTCCACCAAAGTGTATGGCCCTGATGTATGGCTGCCCGAAGAAACGCTCCAGGCCCTGCGTGAATATGTGGTCTCTATCAAAGGCCCGCTTACCACTCCCGTGGGCGGCGGCATTCGCAGCCTGAACGTAGCCCTGCGTCAGGAGCTTGATCTGTATGTCTGCTTGCGGCCCGTGCAGTACTTCAAAGGCGTGCCTTCACCAGTGAAGGCACCCGAGAAAACCAATATGGTGATCTTCCGCGAAAACAGCGAAGACATCTACTGCGGTGTGGAGTTTGAGTCGCAAAGCGACAAAGCTAAAAAGCTCATCAAGTTTTTGCAGGACGAGATGGGCGTGAAGAAAATCCGCTTCCCCAATACGTCGGCCATCGGCATTAAGCCGGTGTCCAGCGAAGGCACCGAGCGCTTGGTGCGCAAGGCCTTGCAGTACACGATTGACAATGACCGTTCCAGCCTGACCATTGTGCACAAGGGCAACATCATGAAGTATACCGAAGGTGGCTTTCGTGACTGGGCGTACGCGCTGGCACAAAAAGAGTTCGGTGCCCAGCTGATCGACGGTGGCCCATGGTGCAAGTTCAAGAACCCTAAAACGGGGAAAGAAATCATCATCAAAGACGTGATTGCAGATGCCTTCTTGCAGCAAATCTTGCTGCGCCCGGCAGAATACAGTGTGATTGCTACGCTGAACTTGAACGGCGACTACGTGTCTGACGCACTGGCGGCCCAGGTAGGCGGCATTGGCATCGCGCCCGGTGCCAATATGTCGGACACCGTGGCCTGCTTTGAGGCTACCCACGGCACCGCGCCCAAGTACGCTGGCAAAGACTACGTCAACCCAGGCTCCGAGATTTTGTCGGCCGAGATGATGCTGCGCCACATGGGCTGGACGGCAGCGGCTGATTTGATCATCAGCAGTATGGAAAAATCTATCGCCAGCAAGAAGGTGACCTATGACTTTGCCCGCCTGATGGAGGGGGCCACCCAAGTGTCGTGCTCCGGTTTTGGCCAAGTGATGATCGATAACATGTGAGCTGCCTCTGGCGATGCAAAAATGGGGCTCTGGGCCCCGTTTTTTTTGCAAAAATTTGGCGAATATGGTTTTTTACTGGCTTGAATGTGGCATTCTTGCTACCAAATACCAACAGATCAGCAGTGTTACGCCCGGCACCGTAAAATGAACCTAATGGCTACCAAATCTCCTCCCCCTCCAGCACAGCCCCGCGCCCGCCCATTGCAAGACGATGGCGACGGCGCGGTGGTACTAGAGCGCCGGCCTGAAAAAGTCAAACCCCCGCAAATGTACCAAGTGGTGCTGCTCAATGACGACTACACCCCGATGGAGTTCGTGGTGGTGGTGATTCAAGAGTTTTTCAACAAAGACCGCGAAACCGCCACCCAAATCATGCTGAAAATCCATCTGGATGGCAAAGGCGTGTGCGGGGTGTACAGCAAAGATGTAGCGGCCACCAAAGTCGATCAAGTGACCGAAGCCGCAAAAAAATCGGGCCACCCATTGCAATGCGTCAGTGAACCCTTAAATTAACCATAGTCGATTTAAGTTTTCAAACGTTTATTCAGTAAAGTCAGTAGAAGTATCGTTCTCCCAGTAGGCACCGCAAAAGGAATCACACCATGATTGCACAAGAACTTGAAGTCAGCCTACATATGGCCTTCGTCGAGGCGCGCCAGCAGCGCCACGAGTTCATCACCGTCGAGCATTTGCTGCTCGCCTTGCTGGACAACCCCAGCGCCGCCGAGGTGCTGCGCGCCTGCTCGGCCAATATCGATGATTTGCGCAAGTCGTTGGCCAACTTTATCAAAGACAACACCCCGCAAGTGGCGGGCACGGACGAGGTGGACACCCAGCCCACGCTGGGCTTTCAGCGCGTGATCCAGCGCGCCATCATGCATGTGCAAAGCACAGGCAATGGCAAAAAAGAGGTGACCGGTGCCAACGTGCTGGTAGCCATCTTTGGCGAGAAAGATTCTCACGCCGTGTACTACCTGCACCAGCAGGGTGTCACGCGCCTGGATGTGGTCAACTTCATTGCGCACGGTATTAAAAAGTCTGACCCACCCGAGCCTGCCAAAGCGGGCGAGAACGGCGAGGCGCAAGAAGAGGGCGGTGCCAGCGAGAAGAGCGAGAAAGCCTCGCCGCTGGAGCAATACACCGTCAACCTGAACCAAATGGCCAAAGATGGCAAGATTGACCCACTGATTGGCCGCGAATACGAAGTCGAGCGCGTGATTCAAATTCTGTGCCGCCGCCGAAAAAACAACCCCCTGCTGGTGGGCGAGGCCGGCGTGGGCAAAACCGCGATTGCCGAGGGCCTGGCCTGGCGCATAACACAAAAAGACGTGCCTGAGATTTTGGGCGAAGCGATTGTGTATTCGCTGGATATGGGCGCGCTCTTGGCGGGCACCAAGTACCGGGGTGATTTTGAGCAGCGCCTCAAGGGCGTGCTCAAGTCGCTCAAAGATAAACCCAATGGCATTTTGTTCATCGACGAGATCCACACCCTCATCGGCGCGGGCGCCGCATCGGGCGGCACCTTAGATGCGTCTAATCTGCTCAAGCCCGCGCTGTCCAACGGCCAGCTCAAGTGCATCGGTGCTACTACGTTCACCGAATACCGTGGCATCTTCGAGAAAGACGCTGCGCTGTCACGCCGCTTCCAAAAGGTCGATGTGGTGGAGCCGACGGTCGAGCAAACCGTGGATATTCTCAAAGGCCTCAAGAGCCGTTTTGAAGAACACCACAGCGTGAAGTACGCTCTGGGCGCCCTGCAAGCCGCTGCCGAGCTCAGCTCCAAATACATCAACGACCGCCAGCTGCCCGACAAGGCGATTGACGTGATCGACGAGGCCGGTGCCGCGCAACGCATCTTGCCGGCCAGCAAGCGCAAAAAGATCATCACCAAGGCCGAGGTAGAAGATATCGTGGCCAAGATCGCCCGCATTCCGCCCGCCAGCGTGAGCAACGACGATCGCGGCAAGCTGCGCAACATCGAGCGCGATTTGAAGAACGTGGTGTTCGGCCAAGACCCGGCACTCGAGGCATTGGCTGCTGCCGTCAAGATGGCACGCAGCGGCTTGGGCCGGGCCGACAAGCCGATTGGCAGCTTCCTGTTTTCCGGCCCTACAGGGGTAGGCAAGACCGAGGCGGCCAAGCAGTTGGCCAATATCATGGGCATCGATCTGATTCGCTTTGACATGAGCGAGTACATGGAGCGCCACGCCGTCAGCCGCCTGATTGGCGCGCCACCAGGCTACGTAGGGTTTGACCAAGGGGGTTTGCTCACCGAGGCGATCAGCAAAAAGCCGCACGCTGTGCTCTTGTTTGACGAGATCGAGAAAGCCCACCCCGATATCTTCAACGTGCTCCTGCAGGTCATGGACCACGGCACGCTGACGGACAACAACGGGCGCAAGGCCGACTTCCGCAACGTCATCATCATCATGACCACCAACGCCGGTGCCGAGACGATGAACAAGGCCACCATTGGCTTTACCAATGTGCGCCAAGCGGGCGACGAGATGGCCGACATCAAGCGCCTGTTCACCCCCGAGTTCCGCAACCGCCTGGACGCGATGGTCAGCTTCAAGGCGCTGAACGAAGACGTGATTCTCCGCGTGGTGGACAAATTCTTGCTGCAACTGGAAACCCAACTCGACCAGAAGAAAGTGGACGCCACCTTTACCGACAAGCTGCGCAAGCATTTGGCCAAGACCGGCTTCGATCCGCTCATGGGTGCTCGCCCGATGCAGCGCTTGATCCAGGACACCATTCGCAAGGCGCTGGCCGACGAATTGCTGTTTGGCAAGCTGGTGGACGGAGGTGTTTTGACCGTGGACATCGATGCCGAAGACAAAGTGTCTTTGGACATTCAACCGCTGCCCGAGAAAAAAGGCAAAGCCAAGGCTGAGCCTGAAGAGACCGCTGCGGGCTAAAACGCCAGCTTCAAACCATCAAAAAGCCTGCTTGGAGTTTGTCTAAGCAGGCTTTTTTTCTATGCGCAGGAGAGGAGTTTATGCCTCTACCTTCACACCCTTCCAAAACGCCACACGGTCTTTGACCATCTCGGCTTCTGGCTTGGGCGTAGGGTAGTACCACACGGCATCGGCGTTGAGCTCGCCGTTGACCAGCAGGCTGTAGTAGCTGGCGGTGCCTTTCCAGGGGCAGACGCTTTTGTGATTGCTAAAGCTTACGTATTTTTGATCGAGCGAGGAGGCGGGGAAGTAGTGGTTGCCTTCTATCAGTACGGTGTCGTCACTCTGGGCGATGATGGTGTTGTTCCAAGTGGCTTTCATGCTGTGGGTTCCTTTTATTAGCTAAATAGGCCGCTAGCCCAATAAAATATCGCGGGAGCAGCTACGAAATTAATAGTAACATATTTACTGGCCCAACGCTTTGCGAACCTGCTCCACCCGCGCGCGGTTCACATGGAAGTCTTTGCGGCCCACCCGGCTTGCGCTGCGCACATGGATCACACCGGCTGGCTGGTCTAAGTAAAATTCGATGTCGTCGGTGAATTTAAGCAAAGCGGTGGTGCACTGCGCGTAAATGTAGCCTGGGTCTTGCTGCACGATGGTCGTACGCGGCATGGCTTGCAAGGTGCTGAGGATCTTGTCCATCTCCGCTCTGCCGTTGCCGGTGATCTTGAAAGGCTCTATGCTGGAATAGTCTTTCATGGGGTGGTCTGTCCACAGATTAGCTTGGCTGCTGACGGAGTTGTCGGTTTGGGACAGACGCTTGAGCTTGCCGTCTTTCACACCTAGGTCAACCGGGGTCGTGCCGCGGAGTAAACCGATTTGACCCGCAATGATCAACGCCAATGCAAGGACTGCAACGGCTATCAGGAGGAGAAGCGCAAAGCGGGCCATCGTGGTGTCCTTTGATTTAGCTTGAAACGCCTAAGGTAGCACTGAACAAGCAACACAGCAGCTGTATTTCCATATTTTTCGCATAAAATGCATAGTTATTTCGCCCCTCTTTGGGCATTTAAACAACCGGCGCCAGTTGACGAGTTAAAAGTGAAGTCCGTAGCA
>JAYVDN010000506.1:0-1792 GCA_043749385.1 Polaromonas sp. | reverse complement strand
ACGTGGCCCGACACCTGCCCACCTGCCCAGATGATCAATCGGCCCCGCGTTTCCAGCTCGCCATGCACCTCGCCTTGCACCAGCAAGCCGCCTTTGAATGCATACTCGCCCGACAAGCGCGACCCAGCGCTCACCCGGTTCACCACATTCATGGCGATCGGGTCAATGGTCAAAACATCTTGTGAAGGGTTCATTGGAGGAAAAGGGGTACGCCCACAGCCCCCACTGCAAATACGATGGCGCCAGACACTAGCAGCAGTCCCAAAGCAGCTATCAGCAAGGCATACCGCTCCAACCCGCGCCGCAGCGCACCCGGCGCGCGGCGGGGCCGGCCGATGTACGGGTAGGCACCCTGCATAATTATCCAGTCTTTCCAGGCGTGGTCTATCGATGTGCTGGCATCCCGCATATTGACTTGTAGCCCGGTCTGCGCGGGTGAGGCGTGCAGGGGAACGTTGCCCAACGGCAATGACAGCGCGGAACCAACGATGGTGTGGGTAAAAAATATGTCTTCTTCTGTCATGCCGTGATTTTACGTGCCAATACGCAGGCCTTTATCAGTAAAAACTCAAACAAAGCAAACTGCGCCTGTGCAGGCTGCTGTAGGGCTGTTGGGCACAGCCGCCCAAGACCAGGCCGCCCGGGCAAGGGATAATTGCAACTCCAGAAAGCCCCCTTCCATGAAAATTGACGTCAAAATCATCGACCCCCGCCTGGCAGACAACCTGCCCGCCTACGCCACCCCCGGCAGCGCCGGGCTAGACCTGCGCGCCTGCCTGAGCGAGCCCCTCACCCTGCAGCCCAACGCCTGGCAACTGGTGCCCACCGGCATGGCCATCTATTTAAAAGACCCGAACTTTGCCGCCATGATCCTCCCCCGCTCGGGCATGGGCCATAAGCACGGCATTGTGCTGGGCAACCTGGTCGGCCTGATCGACAGCGACTACCAAGGCCAGCTCATGGTCAGCGCCTGGAACCGCAGCAGCGTCGCCTTCACCATTGAGCCCATGGAGCGCATTGCCCAACTGGTCATCGTGCCGGTGGTGCAGGCGCAGTTCCATATCGTCAGCGAGTTCCCGGCCACCCAGCGAGGTGAGGGCGGTTACGGCTCCACCGGAAAGGCCTAGCACGATGGGACGTTCACGTAAAAAAAATCCCAACGCCGCGGCACCCGCACCTGCTTTGAACGAAGACGGCACGCCCAAGGTCTACCCACCCCCACCGCGCCTGTATGTCGAGTCGCTCGACCTGGAAGCCCAAGGCATTGCCCACCGCGTGACGGAGGACGAAGACAACGGCAAGGTGGTGTTTATCGAAGGCGCGCTGCCGTATGAGACCGTCAGCGCCCAAATACACCGCAAAAAGGCCAGTTTTGAGGCCGGCACCGTCACGGTGATCCACAAAGAATCGTCCCAGCGCGTTACGCCCGGCTGCCCGCATTTTGGCCTGCACCAAGGCTCTTGCGGCGGCTGCAAAATGCAGCACCTCGACGCCGCTGCCCAAGTGGCGGTAAAAGCCCGCGCCCTAGAAGACCAGCTCTGGCACCTGGGCAAAGTCAAGCCCGACCTGGTGCTACGCCCCATCGCCGGGCCCGCCTGGGGCTACCGCTACAGAGCACGGTTATCAGTGCGCTATGTGATCAAAAAAGGCGAAGTGCTCATAGGCTTTCATGAGCGCAAAAGCCGCTACGTGGCCGACATCAAGAGCTGCGCCGTTTTAGTCCCCCATGTCAGCGCCATGCTCATGCCCCTGCGCCAGCTGATCGAGGCCATGGACGCCCGCGAGACCGTGC
>JAYVDN010000505.1:0-6748 GCA_043749385.1 Polaromonas sp. | reverse complement strand
CAAGCCGTCAAACTCGGCATATACCTTGGCAAACGGGCGGATGCTGCTGGCCACCGTGCCTGCGGCGTCGGCCAGTGCAAACTCTACCCGCTTGTCCAGCGCGCTAGACAGCGCCTTGTCTACGTTGAATCGGCCATGCGCGGCTACAGCTTGGCTGTACACGCTGCGCAATGCATCGTCTGCCGCCAGCGCATCATAAAAGCGGCGCCACACCAGCGCGGTGGCTTGGCTGTCGTCTTCCAGCAGCTCGTACTGCGTGGGCAGGCCCAGCTGCTCCAGCGCCGCCATGGGCGCGCTGCGCAGCAGCGCGGCAAACCAGCTATGGAAGGTGCGGATCTGCACGGTGCGGCCGGAGGCCAGTACGTTTTGGTATAAATTTGATAGCTGCTCCCGCAATATTTTATTGGGCTGCAGGGCTATGGAGCTTGCAACACCTCGGTGCATCAGCTCTTGCGCCAGCGTAGTATCGTCCGCTTGGGCAAACTCTTCCAGCCACTCTTGCAGGCGCTGGCGCATCTCGCCTGCGGCTTTTTTGGTGAAGGTGATGGCGAGGATTTCTTGCGGGGCAAGAGTACTTGCACGGCTGGCCGTATGAGCAGCCGTAGGGGTGCTTGCAAGGGCGGCGGTGGTGGCTGTTTGCGCATTAAGCAAGGCCCGCAAAATGCGCGATACCAGCATCCAGGTTTTACCCGCACCTGCACAGGCTTGCACCACCACGTTGCGCGCTGGGTCGCAGGCCACGGCGTAAAAATCCTCGCGCGAGCAGGGCTGGCCGTCCAGGGCGTAGGCGAAGTCTTGTGTATTCATAGCGTCCACATATCTTTACGGCACAGCCCGCGCGCGGCGCAAAAATCGCAGGCTTTACCTTCGCCCAGCGCTGGCAGCGTGTGGCCCGCGTGGATGCGCTGCACGTCGATGCCAATGCCTTGCAGCACCGCGTCGCGCGCAGCCATGATGTCGGGTTGCGCCGTGATTTTGCATTCGCGCTCGGCCACGTTCACATAGGCGGCGTGGATGTCGTCCTCGCCCAAGAGCGCGGCATAAAAGGCCAATTGCGTGTCTTCCAGCGGATTTTTCACGCGCTCTTTGCTGGCCTGGGTGCTCTCAGTTTTATAGTCCAGCACGTAGGCGGTGCCTTTCATGGGGCCACGGCTTAAGCGGTCTACACGGTCCAGGCGGCCTACGAGGGTCACGCGTTCACCCGCCTCAGTTGCGTGCTCTAGCGTGCGCTCTAGCTCGGCTTGGTCAAACTGCCAGCTCTCAGCCTCATGCTGGGCCAGCCACAACAAATAGCTCTCGCGCACCTGCGGCCAGGCGGCGGTGAAGGGGATAAAACCGCTGTCGGCTATCTGCTGCTCTGCGGCGCACAGGTCTAGCAGCGTGCGGTCGGGCGTGGCGGGTTGGCCAGACTCGAAGGCAGCCTTGCGGCGGGTGTGAAAGTCGCCCAGCACGCTGTGCAGCCAACTGCCAAAGTCGCGTTTGCTTAACTGCTCGTCCAGCTCGGGCGCGTCTTGCAGGCCCAGCAGGCGCAGGGCGAAAAAACGGTAGGGGCAGGTGCGCAGGTCGCCGTAGCTGCTGGCGGAGAGCTTGCTTACCTTCAAACTGTGCGCCGTAGGCTGGGGCGGTAAGGTGGGCTGTGCGTTGTGCGGGGTATCCTCGCGCGGGTCGGCACCTTGCGGCACGCTGTGGCCTAGTGCGGCTTGGGCCAGCAGCCAGCGCTGTAGCAAGGGGCTGGGCTGCAGCGCCTGCTCGCCCTCGGTGCTGCGCCACAGCACATCGACCTGCGGCACGCGCATGGCACACTGCCACACGGCTTGCTGCTCTGCGCCCAGCGCCTCGCGGCTGGGCAGGCTCAGGGCGACGCGCTGCGCGCCGCTCCATGTGCCTTGTGGCTCAGAGGTTGCAGGCAGGCGCTGCTCATCTGCGCCCGCTATCACTATGGCAGCAAACGGCCTGGCCAATACCTGGGCCAGCGGTAGCACTACGACCTGCGCGGCATCTGCTGGCGCATCCACAGCAGGTTTAAAGCTGGCGCTTTCCAGGCAGTTGGTGGCCCAGGCGCTGAAGTCGGCCAATGACACATGGGCCGTGTGGGCCTGCACCAGCTCTGGCTGCAGCATGTGCAGCGCCTGCAGGCAGTCACGCCCGGCGCTGTCGGCCACCAATGCGCTCCATTGGCCGGCAGTGCGCAAGGCTTGCTCCAGGCTGGCCAGCCATGGGCCCATCGGGCGGCTGGCGCGCAGGCTGGTTAGCAGCTCTTCGATAGACACTTCCATATTTTCAGAGACTATAAATGTTATAGCTGCTCGCGCAATATTTTGCTGGGCTGGTGTGCTATGAGGCTTGCGAAGAGCGTTCTCCAATGCATGCACCTGCGCTGCGGGCACGCTGGTGTGTTTCAGCCAATCGAGCAGTGCGTCGTCAGCGCCCTCGCCTTGCGCCTTCCAGCGTGCGGCGCGCAAGAGCGCCATCAGGCTGGCGGCGGCGCGGGTGGTAGACAGCTTCCATCCGGTCTCATCGCGCAGTTGCACGCCATGCAGTTGCAAAGTGGCGCTGATGCGCCGGGCGCTCACGCGGTCTACCGCAGCCAAGGCCACCGGTACAGCGCCTTGGGCTATGCGCCGCAGCACGCAGGCGGCGGCGCGGTCGGCTTCGTCGTGGGCGTTGTGCGCGGCATGCAGGGCAATGTTTGATTCGCCCTGTGCTGGCTGCCACTGTGCAGTGCAACTGAGAGCCGCCCAGTGGGCCGCCAGCGCGTTGGCCAGCGGGTTGGCCTGCAAGCCCTGCACCACCACCAGCGCGTCCAGGTTGGCGCGCAGGCCGGGTTCAAACAGCACGTCGCTGGCGTAGCGTGATGCCAGCGCCCACTCCAGTGCAATGCGCGCCACCGCCGCCTCGTACAGCAGCGGGTTGCCCTCCAGCCCTTGCAGCACCTGTAGGCGTGCATGCACTGCCCAGTCGGCGCGCTGTTCGGGCGGCACGGCAGCTACCACTGCGCCCAGCTGGTGCGCGGCGTCTACCAGCGCGCCAGATAGCATGCCCTGCTTGGCGCCCAGCCCTGCGCGTTGCAGCAGGGCGCTGGCGCGCAGGCTGTCCAGGCCCGCATCAAAGCTGATGTCCAGCTCGCTGGGCACATGGTGGCTGATGCGCTGGCTCCAGCTTTTAGTAGTCTCCAACCGGGGTAAAAATCCGCCAAACAGGCCACTTGGGCCAATGCTGGCACGCGCCACCGTTTGGAGCTGGAAAAACGGCAGCAACACCACGCTGCGCGCTGGATGGGCCTGCATGGCCTGCAAATGCGCGGCCACTTGCGCCCATAGAGCGTTCCAGGCGGGGGCGTGCGCACCAAGCGCTGCTTGCGCGCCGCCTGCCAATGCCTCTGTAGATTGGGTTTTAACTATCACCACCATAGCTTATGCGTGAGCCGATGGAACGGCCCCCTACCTTGCTTTCTGTCACAATGCCCACACTGTAACGGTATCCGGGTAAGAAACCGGATAAGCCTGCGACCAATTTACTCACCCTGTCCCCACCACGGAGAAAAGCACCATGGCCAACGATTTAATCAAACATGTTTCCGATGCGTCATTTGAAGTTGACGTTCTGCAAGCCACCAAGCCCGTGCTGGTGGATTACTGGGCCGAGTGGTGCGGCCCTTGCAAGATGATTGCCCCGATTTTGGACGAAGTGGCCACCACCTACGGCGACAAGCTGCAAATCGCCAAAATGAATGTGGACGAAAACCGTGACATCCCCGGCAAATTCGGTATTCGCGGCATCCCCACGTTGATGATTTTCAAAGGCGGCCAGCTCGCAGCCACCAAAGTAGGCGCCATGAGCAAGTCACAGCTCACCGCCTTCATTGACCAGCAATTGGTTTAAATTGGCTTGTTGGGCTTAGCGCCGGGTCTGGGCGCTAAACTTACGCGCCGAGTCAAGCCGCTGACGCGGACCCAAGGGGGCGATTTAGATCGAGCGCGACAACTCAATCGTCAACGCGCCTGGCAACTGCTCCAGCACTTGGTTGCGCGAAATGCGTGACTTGTTGCTGCTAGACCAGCCCGACAACTCAAAACCATAGTCCCCGTCGCTCACCATGATGGTAGGAAAACCTGGCGCGTGCCGCTCCAGATCTGCCAAGAGAGCGTCATAACGCTCATCCGCCAAGTCTTCATCGCACATGATCAGGTGGGGCACGCGCTGCTCGCACATACGCTCAGCCGTCTGCACATTCGGTGCTTGCTCGCACACCAAGCTCAGGCCCTTGCAAATGTCACGCACCTGCCTATAGAAACTGTAATCTGGCGAGATGAGCAATACTTGGTGACCGGCAATAAAGTTAGAGTTCACGGAGCCAAAACTGTCACTGCCCGGCCCTGCATCCATCTCCAGTATGGTCATGCCCTCCAAGGCCACCACCGTGCGCGGAAACTCAATCATCAGGTTGCGCTCGTGGACGGTTTCACTCAGCTCCAAACCCACTCCCATGGACTGCGCAGTTTGCTGCAGCAAATGCCAGGCTATGGACTGGTTAACGACTGATTTATTGTCAATATCGGTTTGCACGCGCACCCCTTGCGAGGCGATCAAACTGAGCTGCCCATGCTGGGGCCAGTTCTTCATGCTGGTGGCCATGCGCACCACGGTGCCAAACTCAGTGACCCAGTCCAGGGCTGACGCAATCAGGCTCACCAGCAAACCTGGGTCCACAATAATTTCTACCGGCTTAAAGCGGGTGTTTACCACCACGCCCACGGCTGCATACTCCGCTTGACGCTCAGTCAGCAAGCCCTGCACTACCTCCGGCAAGGAGAGTTTCTCATGCGATTGTCGGACCTGGTTTTGGGCCAAGCGCGCTATTTGCTGCAAAGCCATCGCTTTGTGGCGCAGCCCATCCACCAAGGTGTGGGCGCGGCTCAAGTCGTTGCCAGTGCTGCGCGGATTGGCCACAGCATGCACGATCAGTTCCATGGCATTGGTCAAAATATGCGCGAATTCCTCCCCTATCGTGCCTACTATGCCGGGGTGCAAGCCCGGTGGACCGGCCGGCGCTGCAGCGGCACTTGCCTCTGGCGCAGCCACAAAGGAACCGGCGCGCGCACTCGAGCGCTCACTGCCAGCGCGCTCACTGCCCGCCCGCGCACTGGTGGGCGCGGCTACAGGCCCTGACTTAGGTGGGGCGTCGCGCCGGGTGACAGCGTTGGCAAGTGATTGAACGAAATTTTGCACAGGTAACTATATATGAAGGTAGCGCGATTGAGTTGTAAACGAACGTTTGCACAGCGTATCATACGAGCGCTATAATCTGCTTGCAACTACACAAATGTGTGAATTGCCAACTATTCACGACTGCCTATACGAGGCAGCTCCTTGCAGCACCCCGGGTGTTGCCACCAACCCCAAACTTTCCTTTTTTACTTTTTTTGACTGACGCGCTATGCATCTGAACGAACTCAAAGCCCTCCACGTGTCCGAAGTACTCAAGCAAGCGGAAGAGCTTGAAATTGAAAACACGGGCCGCATGCGCAAGCAAGAGTTGATGTTTGCCATCATCAAAAAACGCGCCCGCGCGGGCGAGACCATCGGGGCCGACGGCGTGCTGGAGATTTTGCCCGACGGCTTTGGCTTTTTGCGCAGCCTGGACACCAGCTTCACCGCCAGCACCGACGATATCTACATCAGCCCCAGCCAGGTGCGCCGCTTTAACCTGCACACCGGCGACATGATCGAAGGCGAAGTGCGCACACCCAAAGACGGCGAGCGCTACTTTGCGCTCAACAAGCTGGACAAAGTCAACGGCGACTCACCCGACAGCAACAAACACAAGGTGATGTTTGAAAACCTGACGCCGCTGTTCCCCAAAGTGCAGATGAAGCTGGAGCGTGAGACCAAGTCTGAGGAGAACATCACCGGCCGCGTCATCGACCTGATCGCCCCGATAGGCCGTGGCCAACGCGCTCTGATTGTTGCCTCTCCCAAGAGCGGCAAAACAGTGATGATGCAGCACATCGCCCATGCCATTACCGCCAACCACCCGGATGTGCACATGATGGTGCTGCTGGTAGACGAGCGCCCCGAAGAAGTGACCGAAATGCAGCGCACCGTGAAAGGCGAGGTGATTGCCTCCACCTTTGACGAGCCCGCCGCCCGCCACGTGCATGTGGCCGAGATGGTGATCGAGCGCGCCAAGCGCCTGGTTGAGCTGAAAAAAGACGTGGTGATTTTGCTGGACAGCATCACCCGCCTGGCCCGCGCCTACAACAACGTCATGCCCAGCAGCGGCAAGATCGGCACCGGCGGTATCGACACCAACGCCATGCAGCGCCCCAAGCGCTTTTTTGGTGCGGCACGCAATGTGGAAGAAGGTGGCTCACTCACCATCATCGCCACCGCACTGGTCGACACTGGCAGCCGGATGGACGACGTGATTTTTGAAGAGTTCAAAGGTACCGGTAACTCCGAGGTGCATCTGAGCCGACGTTTGTACGAAAAGCGCGTGTTCCCCGCCATCGAGCTGAACAAATCGGGCACCCGCCGGGAAGAATTGCTGCTATCCCCCGAAGTGTTGCAAAAAACACGAATTTTGCGCCAATTCATGTTCAATATGGACGAAATCGAGTCCATGGAGCTGATGCTCAAGAACATGAAAGCCACCAAAAACAACTCCGAGTTCTTCGACATGATGCGCCGGGGCGGCTAAGCGGACAGGGTTCATACAAAGGTCCGGGCCAAAGCGCGCTATAATAGA
>JAYVDN010000504.1:0-4519 GCA_043749385.1 Polaromonas sp. | reverse complement strand
GCAACCACAGGTATATCCCGCAGCGAAGAAGAGGCCACGTGCAAGCCGCATTCCTTGGCCGCTTCCTGCTCCCACCACCAGCGACCGGAGCGGATGTCTTCGCCCAGGGTGACTGCCCGTGTGCAGGGGGCGCAGCCGATGCTGGGGTAGAACTGGTCGTGTAGCGCGTTGTAGGGTACGTGGTGGGTGGCGAGGTAGTGCCACACGTCGCCGTTGGTCCACTCCGCCAAGGGGTTGATCTTGGCGCGCTGTGCTTGCTGCTCGATGGCCAGCACTTCGGCGCGGGCGTTGGACTGCTCGCGGCGCAGGCCGGTGATCCAGGCGTTTTTGCCTTTCAGCGCAATATCGAGTGGCACCATTTTGCGGATGTCGCAGCATTGTTTGCGCAGTTCGATGCTTTTGTACATGGCCTCTGCGCCATGGCTTGCTTCGAAAGCTATGGCAGCGGCTGCGTCAGGCTCGTACACGCGCACCACACGGTCGATGCCGTAGGTGGTTTGCACGGTAGCCAGCAGGGCCAGGGTCTCGGCATGCAGCTTGCCGGTTTGCAGCACAAACACCTCGCAGTCCAGGTTCAGGACGTGCAGCAAATGGGTGATCACCATGTCTTCTGCGCCCAGGCTGGAGGCTTGGGTGATGGGGCTGTACAGCTCGCAGGCGGTGCGCAGCAAGGCCTGTGTGTTGCCTAGCTTGCTGCCAAACTCGGCAGACGGCTTGCCGTAAAGGCTAATGGCGCTCATGCGGCCTCCTTGGTGGCCGCAAACTTTGGTGTAGCGTGTGCTGCGTCACCTTGGTAAAAAGCGGCGTACTGCGTCAATAGTTTTTGGCCGTGCGCTGCGTCTTGGTCGTCGCGCAGCACGGCGCTGCTAAAGCCGGTGCGCTGCATTTGCACTAACTGGTCGATCAGAACATCACCTGTGGCGCGAATCTCGCCTGCGTAGCCGTGGCGGCGGCGCAGTTGCACCGCCTGGCTGAAGGCGCGGCCATCAGAAAACTTGGGGAAGTGCAGCTCTACCGCATCGGCCGTGTGCAGCTCAGCTTGCAAGCTGTCGACATCAGCGTCATTCGCAATTTTTAAGGTGTTTTGGCCACTAGCCCCCTGTTTAATCGCGGGAGCAGCTACAAGATTGATAGTATTTGGCATATCTATTTTCCTTTACGCGGCGTGGGCATCGACAAAGCGGGCGCTGTTGGCCGCCGCTTTGAACGGCTCCATGCCTACGCGGCGCAACGTGTCGATAAAGGTTTCATGTGCGCCGGTCGATTGCGCAGCGTCTTTGGCAACGCGCAGGTTTTTGTACTCGCTGAGCACCGCGTCAATCACTTCCACCACTTCAGCAGCGCTGAATGAGGGGCCTACCACTTTACCTGCCACCGGCGCACCGCTGAGAGCCGAGCCGTCCGAGCCGCCCAGGGTGATCTGGTACCACTCCTTGCCGTCCTTGTCCACGCCCAAGATGCCAATATGGCCGCTGTGGTGGTGGCCGCAGGAGTTGATGCAGCCGCTCATGTGCAGGTCAATCTGGCCCAGGTCGTCCAGCTCGTCCAAGTCTTGGTAGCGGGCGGTAATGGCTTCGGCAATCGGCAGGCTGCGGGCATTGGCCAGGGCGCAAAAGTCGCCGCCGGGGCAGGCAATCATGTCGCTGAGCAAGTGGATATTCGGCTTGGCAAAACCCGCCTTGCGCGCTGCTTGCCATAGGGCGGGCAACTGGTCGCAATGCACCCACGGCAGCAGCAGGTTTTGGTCATGCGTGACGCGCACTTCGCCTTCGCTGAACTGGTCGGCCAGGTCGGCGGCTTGCAGCAGTTGCTCGGCAGTAGCGTCGCCAGGGGCGTAGCCCAGGCGTTTGAAAGACAGGGTGACGGCGCGCAGGTTGGGATTAGCATGCGCAGTGACGTTGCGGGTGACCCAGCGGGTGAACTCGGTGTCGTCCTCGGCAGCGGCTTTGAGCACATTGCTGACTTTGGTAGCTACTTTATCGATAGCTGGTTGCGCACATTTTGCATGCGCTGGTGGCACAAAAGATGCTGCAACGCGGTCAAACTCGGCCTGGGTGATGGTGTGCGGTGCGCCGTCATCGTTGAGGATGCGGGCAAACTCGGCTTCTACATCGTCAATGTACTTTTGGCCTTCGGCTTTGACCAAGATCTTGATACGCGCCTTGTAGATGTTGTCGCGACGGCCATACAGGTTGTACACGCGGATGATAGCCTCCGAGTAGTTAAGAATTTGGTTCCACGGCAAAAACTCGCGCACCACGGTGCCCACAATGGGGGTGCGGCCCATGCCACCACCCACCAGCACTTTAAAGCCAATGTCGCCCTCCGAGTTTCGGATGATATGCAGGCCCACATCGTGCCAGGCGGTAGCGGCGCGGTCTTCTTTGGCCCCGGTGACAGCAAACTTGAACTTGCGCGGCAAAAATGCAAACTCCGGGTGCAGGGTGCTCCACTGGCGCAAGATCTCGCAAAACGGGCGCGGGTCGGCAATCTCGTCCACGGCAATACCGGCCAGTTCGTCGCTGGTGATGTTGCGGATGCAGTTGCCGCTGGTTTGAATGCCGTGCATATTGACGCTGGCCAGCAGGTCCATCACGTCGGCGCTTTTGTCCAGCGGTATCCAGTTGAACTGCACGTTTTGGCGGGTGGTGAAGTGGCCGTAGCCTTTGGTGAGTTGCACGCCTTTGCCGCCGAGTTTGGCTTGGCCGTCGACGGCGGTTTTAAACACTTCATTCGACGGTTGGTCATATTCAGCCGCAATTTGGGCCATCACACGCAATTGCGCAGCGGACATTTCGCCATAAGGCACCGCCACCCGCAGCATGGGTGCGTAGCGCTGCACGTACCAGCCGTTTTGCAAGCGCAGCGGGCGAAACTCCTCGTCGCCCAGCTTGCCTGCCAGGTTACGCTCCAGCTGGTCGCGGTACTGCGCGGCGCGTTGTTTGACGAAATTTTTATCGAAATCGGTGTATTGGTACATAGTCGGTCTAGTTAGTTGGGGACAGAGCACTGCTTTGCAGTGGACAGTCCCTCAAAGTTTTCGGAATAGTTGAGGACAGCGCCATTCTTTGCATCGGTCTGTCCCGCAAGGTGTTCAAATTGCAATCAGCTTGATGCCAGCGTAGGCCAGCAAAAATGACAGTAAAGAGCGCAACGCCCGCTCAGGCACTTTGGAGCTGAACTGGGTGCCCAGCCAAATGCCCGGCAGCGACCCGGCCAACAGCTTGGCCAGCAAGGCCCAGTCGACCGAGCCTATGGACGCATGGCCCAGGCCGGCCACCAGTGTCAAAGGCACGGCATAGGCCAGATCAGCGGCCACAATGCGCGGCAGGGGCAGGGCGGAGTAGAGCAGCATCAGCACCGTCACGCCAATCGCGCCAGCGCCTACCGAGGTAACGGACACCAGCGCACCGATCAGCGCGCCAAACAGCACCGGCAGCGCCCAGTGGCGCGGCTGCGTGGCGTGGGCCAATTGCTCAGCGCTCAGGTTGCGCGGGCCGGCCTTGCCTTTGATGGCTTTGTACAGCGTGGCCAAAGCAGTGAGCAGCAGTGCGAAGCCCAGCGTCGTGGTCATCAGTTTTTGCACGGCAGGGTCAGTCGTGCCTACGCTGTGCAGCAGGTAAATGGAGGCCAGCGCCGCCGGAATAGACCCCGCGCACAAAAGGCCCACAATGCGCCAGTCCACAGTTTTGCTACGGGCCAGATTGATGGTGCCGCCCAGTTTGGTGAACGCGGCAAACAGCAGGTCAGTGCCAATGGCGAGATAGGGCTTGATGCCAAAACCAAAAATCAAAATAGGCGTCATCAGGGAACCGCCGCCCACGCCTGTCAGGCCCACGACAAGGCCAACGACAAAACCGGCAAAAACGAAAGAAAAATCAATCATGGCACGGACTGTATTCGCCCTCTATATAAAACCAAACTACTTTTTTGTTGGTGGCTTATGCGCATAAGCATATTCACCAGTGTTTATGCGGGTTTGGGGTGGGTTCACTGTTTCGCGGCATAGCCATGGCACAGCCTTTGCCGCAAAAACTAGGTTTTAGCTCGCGGCGGTTGCTAGGCGCTGCGTTGCACGCGCTACGCTTGAAACTCCGTCTAGTCCCAAGAACCCCGAAGCCTCGGCCATATGCCTGTCCCACTCACCGCGTACAAAGGCGATAGTTTTCGTTGGAATACAGGTTTCCAGCAGCAGACCATCACATAGCGCAGCGTAGTCGGTCCAAAATCGGTGCGATTTTGCATTTTGGCTAGGTTCTAAGCCATGTCAGCGACAAGACGATGCCGCCAAGCGCTAGTAAGACAAGAAGCAAGGTTGGAAGCATGGTCAGCATGAATCCTGTGCCGCGCTTGGACGGGTCGCTGACGTAGGCACGCCAGTAGAGGTGCCGCCCGATCAAGTAGACAGCGCCTACGCCAGCCACCCAGGGGGCGGGCCAATATTTTGCCGCTAAAAATAGTGCGGGTAAGAACGCAACCAGCATCTCCAGCGTGTTCATTTGCACGCGGTACATGCGCT
>JAYVDN010000503.1:0-6791 GCA_043749385.1 Polaromonas sp. | reverse complement strand
ACTGGACAGCTTTGCCGCCACCTTCTCGTCAGTGCCGATTGCATTTGGCATGGTGCCTTTGGCGCAACTGGTGTGCTCGCAGTTTGACCTGACGCTGTCTACCGTGCAGGCGCTTAAAGCACACATCAAGCCCAAAATGCGCCCTGCCGCGCTGGCCAAGCTGTGCCTGCCCCTGGCCCCGGCGCATGGCCAGTGCGTGCTAGGCCGCGAGACCCGGGGTGAGTATGTGTTTCACTCGGACAGCCACGACCTACGCTATCTGGGGGCGCAACTGGTGCCGGTGGCCAACATTCAGGGCTACCGCCACAGTGGTCACGCGCAGGCGGCCATCGTCATTGGCGTGGGCTTTAGCACCAATGTGCTCAATGTCGTGCGCTTTGGCGACCGCCTGGTGCTCAACAACGGCTACCACCGCGCCGTGGCGCTGCTGTCGCAGGGCTACACCCATGCCCCTTGCGTGATCCAGGTGTGCAGCCACTGGGAAGACGTGGGCCTGTGCGCCATGAGCGAGATCTCCAACAACAGCGACGTGTATTTTGGCAAACCGCGCCCGCCCTTGCTGCGCGACTTTCTGAACCCGGCCCTGACCAGCCAATGGCAGCTACGCCCAGTGCGCAGGCAAATTACCGTCAAACTCAGCTACGAGAGCTGCGATATCGCCCAGTCGGGTGGCGCCTGAGCGGACAGCTAGGCTGTACCGACGGCATCGCTGGTGGTACTGACACCACTGGTTGAGGTGACCGCAGTGTGGGGGACTTCCCAAGGCCCCTCAAAGGCTTTGACGGAGATCGTTCGCACGTGGTAATCAATGCCACACATCTCGGCATACTCGGCCAGGCTGCGTTCGGTGCCCAAGCCATAGATGCCCAACTTGCGCGAGTCTCCCCACACCAGGGTAGCCAGGCGCTTTTTAGCGCGCCGATCTTGGGCCCACCACTGGGGTTTTTCGGTGGCACCGGCCACCACGTCCCAGTGCAGGGGGCGCCGCTCGGTGCCGGTTTTTTCGGGCTCCACGTTGTAGAGGTGGTAGATGGGCATACCGGCCACGTGGTAGATGTCCCAACCCCGGGTATACAGGCGCAGGGCCATGTTTTGCTCTTCCTCGCTGAAGTATAAAAATGGGTCATTGGGTATCCAGTGCACAAACTCGCCTGGGGCAAACAGGCAGCCCCCGGCGATATGGTAGCCCTGGACCGCACCGACACCTTCTAGCAGTTTCGACTTAAATTTGAAAAAGGGGTGTTTGGGGTGAAAGGTCTCGCCTGGCAGCACTACCGCTGCTCTGACCGGGTTGGCAACCGTGTCGATGGTTGCTACACCATCGACAAACCGGAAAGGAGCAGGGTAGCTGCTGATCACTGCTTTATCAGAGTACTGCAGACAGGCCTGCATTTTCTGCACCAATATAGCATCCCAATCTTGCTCAAACATCATGTGCGAGTCCAGCTGAAAGTACCAGTCTTCGTCACGGTACAAAGACATGGCTATGCCGCGTGCCCAGCAGCAGCCACGCGCTTGGGATGCCTCAATTTTGAGATAGCTGAGCTGGCTGGCGGGGATGCAGGCAGGCACGGGGTAGGCGGCATCCAAAGGGCTTTGGTCTACGACGGCAAAATGCAGCTGGTCAGGGTATTTGGCTTTCTCGTAGGCACTGGTAAGCGTAAATGTCAACACCGGATCGCAGTAAGAAGGAATTGCAAGAAATATGGACACCGATGTCTCCTTTGTAAATTTTTGTCAAAATACCAGAATAAACCACGCCTGACAGTGAATTTAGCCGGGTCGAAGCTGTCTTAGGCAGACGTTGCAGTTACAAATCAGCATCGATATGTAAAATATTATGATTCAAACATCAAAAAATATCGAAAAGTGTGAGTTTTTTTGTTTCAAATTGACACAGTAAAAAATTTCAGGTGTAATTCCGTCTAGGCAAACTAACAATTCGTAGTCGGCCCCCACGTTTACTAACTTTGTTTGAATTGGAGAATGTAATGAGAATTTTATCTTTAGAAGAAATGCAATTAGTGTCTGGTGGCAAAGGTGCTGCCAAGAAAGCCAAGGGCCATAGCGGTGCCAAGTCTGGCAAAGCAGCATCTAAGGGCTGCCATGCTGGCGGCGCTAGCTCCGGCAAGTGCTGCGGCACGGGCGGCGGTAGCTCCAGCAGCAACGGGGCAGCCTGCCCACCACCTAACGGTTGCGGCGGCTAATCAAATTGACTTCGCTACCCCTCGGGTAGTCGGTTCAAAAGCCCTCCTTTGTGAGGGCTTTTTTTGCTCACAATCGACTCACCTGAACGCAGGAGCCGCTGAGGTACGCCCCACCACCGTGGCCAAACGCAGCCTGGCCTGGGCCTGGGCCAGATAGGACTGGTCTAGCGCCAGGCGCGCCGCACTCAGCGCGGCCTGCGCACTGAGCAAGTCCACGATAGTACCGACCCCACCCCGGTAGCGGCCCAGGGCCACTTGGTGGTTTTGCTCGGCCGATTGCAGCAGCGCGCGGGCCGCCAGGCGGGTTTCTATCTCGGTCTGGATGGTCAGCACCTGGCGTAGCAGCTCGGTTTCCAGCTCGCGGCGGGCGGCCTCTAGTTGAGACAGCTTGGTATCGGTTAACGCGCTGTTTTGTGCCAGTCGGGCATCTTGCTCCTGACGGTTAAACAAAGGGATGTTGGCGACGATGGAGGTAGAGGCGCTGCGCTCTTGCGCATCGCCCGACAGGCTGAGCGGGTTGCTCAGGGGCCGGCTGGCCTGCATGCCAGCATTCAGACGCACCGAGCCGCGCCCCTCGGCCAGCACGGCATCGCCGCGCAGGCGCTGGGCATCCACCTCGGCTTGCAGGGCGCGCAGCCGTGGGTGCTGCTCGCGCACATACTGCAGCAGTTCCTCTACCTGGGTGGAGGCTTCGATAAACGGTATGGCGTTGGCCAGCTCGGGCATGCCCATTTTCTGTGTCACGGCAAAACCCATGTGCACGGCCAGCGCCACACGCGCGCTCTCCCATTGGCCATTGGCGCGCACACGCTCCAGCGTGGTTTGCGCCAGCGCAGTTTGCGCCTGCAACTTTTCAGCCAAGCTGCCCACTTGCAAATCGTATTTGGCGCTGGCGGCGCGCAGGCTTTGCTCGGCCACGGTTTCGGCCTGGCGCAGGCTGTCGCGGCGCAGCCATATGCCCAGGGCATCGACATACAGGCGCAGGGTCTCGGCCACTGCGCTGAGCTGGGTGTTGCCCAGGCTGACCATGGCCGCGCCGAGCTGGGCGCGGTTTTGCGCCAAGGTGGCATCGCGCAGGCCAAAGTCAAACAGCACCCAACTCAAGCCCAGCGAGGCCGCTGCACTTTGCACCGCCGAGCCACTGCTACTGCTGCCCCCAGAGGTGCGACTGGCGTTGATGCTGGCACCGGCATTGACACTGGGGCGGTAAGCGGTTTGCGCCAGATCCACCCCCGCTTGGCGCTCGGCTATAGACAGCATGGCTTGGCGCATGCTGGGGTTGGCGCACAGGGCATGGTCCAGAGCCATGGGCAGGCTCAGCTGCATCAGGTCAGCGGCCTGCAAGCCAGGGCACACGGCCAAGGAGTGTGGCTGATCAGATGCCAAGACCGCTGGCGGCCCTTGCGCCGGACGCGCCGCGCCTGCGCTCTGCGCATGCGCCGACACATACGCGCTGGCAAAGGCACACACCACCCCGATGGGTAGGCTGCGCCTCACAAGCCAGCGCGCGCTACTCATGAGGCTGGTTCCAGTCGCCCAACGCCCAGTTGGTGGAGATACTCGGTGGGTTCGCCATCAAACACCACCTTACCCCTACCCAGCTCGATCACGCGCTGGGCAGCGCCGATGGTCTCCGGCCGGTGGGCGATGATGATGCGGGTCATCTCCAGTTGGGCGATGGCGCGGTTGACCAGGGCTTCCAGGCGCACGTCCAGGTGACTAGTGGCCTCGTCCAATATCAAAATCTGCGGACGCTTGTAGAGCGCGCGGGCCAGCAGCACCCGCTGCTTTTGGCCACCCGATAGCACCGTGCCCATGTCGCCCACCAAGGTTTGGTAGCCCATGGCCATGGTCTCAATATCATCATGGATGCAGGCCACCCGGGCGCACTGGGCGATCCAGGCGTGGTCGGGTTGCAGGTCAAAAAAGCAGATGTTGTCAGCCACCGAGCCGGCAAACAGCGTGTCGTCTTGCATCACCGTGCCGACCAGGCTGCGCCAAGGGCCCAGGCCCAGGCGATCCAGTGGCACGCCGCCGTGCTGAATGCTGCCTTCCTGAGCGCTGTACACGCCCAGCAGCAGCGCCGCCAAAGTAGACTTGCCGCAGCCCGAACCGCCCACAATGGCCACCGCCTGGCCGGGCTCAATGTGCAGGTTCAGGCCCTGCAACACCCAAGGGTCTTGCTCAGAATAGCGAAACTTCAGGTTGTCAATGTGGATGGCGCGGTGCGGCTGCGCCGCTGCATCTTGCCCCCACAGCATGGCGTGGGCGGGCTCGGGTGCAGTCAGCACCACGTCGGCCAGGCGCTCGGCGTGCAGGGTGAGCATTTTGTAGTCAAAGTACTTGCCGATCAGGTCGGACAGGCGGGTGTCAAACTGGCTGCGGTAGGCTAAAAACGCCACAAACATGCCCACGCTCAGGCTGCCGTCCAGGATTTGCCGGGTGCCCATCCACAGCAGAAAAATATAAAACCCACCACTCAAGGTGGAGCGCACTACGCGGTAAAACAAATTGAGTTTCTGGATACCCAGGCTGGCATTGGTTTGCGCGACCAGCAGGGTTTGCCAAGCCGCCTGGCGCTGCGCCTGGCGCGAGAACAGCTTGATGGCGCGCACACCGCGAATGGTCTCCAGATAATGCGAGGAGACCATGGCGCCGCGCACAATATTCTCTTGCGAGGCCATGTACAAAGGCCGGTACCACAGGATGCGAATCACCAAGTACAGGGCTACCGCCAGCACCGCAATGGCCGCCAGAGTGGGACTGTAGATGAACATGATGACCAGGGTCAGCAGCATCATCAGGCCATCAAAAAGGGTCTCGACGAAGGCCGATGTCAGTACCCGCTGGATCTCGCCAATCGAACTGGTGCGCGAGACGATATCGCCCAAATGGCGCTTTTGAAAATACTCCACCGGCAGGCGCAGCAGGTGGGTAAAAATGCTGGACTGCCACTGCACATTGATGGCGGTGTTGATCGACATCATGGCCCAGGCCCGGGCCACGCCAAAGATCTGCTGCAGTACTAGCAGCATGGCAAAGCCAATGGCCAGGGTGGTGAGCAAATCCGCATCGCGCGAGACCACCACCTGGTCCACAATCCACTGCATAAACAGCGGGCTGGCCAACGCCAACACCTCCAGCACCAGGGTCAGCACCAGAACCTGGGCGAGCGAAGGTAAAAAGCCTTTAACCCGGCCGATCAACTGCATGAGCGAGATACGGGTGGCCTCTTTGCGCGGCTCAAAGCCGGGCTCGGGCCACAGCTCCATGGCCACCCCGGTAAACTTTTTGTCCACCTCGTCCATGCTGACGCGGCGCTCGCCAAAAGCGGGGTCGTGGAGGGTGATATGCCCTGCCCCGACCGACTTGAGCACCACAAAATGGTTCAGCTCCCAGTGCAAAATAGCAGGCAACTTGAGCTGGCGCAGTTGCTCCAGCTCCAGGCGCACGGCGCGCGCACCCAGGTTTTCGCGCTGCGCGATTTGGGCCAAACCGGCCAGGGTCATGCCTTTGAGCGAGATGGCGTGGCGCCTGCGCATCACCGCCAGATCCGTCACTGTGCCGTGCCAGCCCAGCACCATGGCCAGGCAGGCCAGGCCGCACTCTGCAGCCTCGGTTTGCAGTACCACGGGCAGCTTGGCACCCCATTGCAGGCGTATTGCGTCAGTCCAAGCCATCAGCGGGCCATCTTTCCAGTAATGCTGTAGAGCGGCTCGAGCATCCACTCGTAGAGTTTGCGGGTTTCTTGCAAAATATCTGCGTCCAGGCGCTGGCCGGCCTGCAGGGCCTGGGGCTGGCCATAGGCCATGACGCTTTGCGATTCCAGATCGACGGTGATGCCGTACACCGGCTCGCCCGCCGCCGTGTCGGGCAGGGCAAAACCGGCCAGCTCATTGCTGGAGACTGCGGCGGTAGACACCGCCAGCACTGTGCCCTCGTGCAGGCCAAATTTTTGATAGGGATAGGCTTGGTAGCGCACCAGCACTTTATCGCCACTGCGGATAAAGCCGATAGTGCGGCTGGGCGCATACAGCCGGGCCTGCAAGTTGGTCTGTGCGGGCACGATGTTCAGCAGGGGTTTAGACGCTTCGGCTACCTGGCCCACCTCTCCGGCCACCAAGGTGGCACGCCCATCTTCGGGAGCTGTCACCACCACGCGCCTGCGTGCATCGACCTCGGTGAGCTCTTGCTGCGCGGACGAAATGGTGCGCTGCAGGTTGGAGTTGAGGTTGGCGTAGCGGCTCTTGGTGGCGTCACTCTCGCGGGCGGCGGCGGCCAGCTCGCGCTGGGTGGACTGCACATCACGCTCCAGCACCTGCAGGCGTGACTGCTGCTCAGACAGGTCCAGGTCTTTCTGAATCAGCTGCTCTTTGGCAATGAAGTCTTGGTCCGCCAGGCTTTGGTAGCGTTTTTTAATATCTTCTGCCAAGGCCACACGGCGGCGCTGCTGCTCGATCTGGCGCTCAATAGTGAGCACGTCTTTTTCCAGGGCGCTGGTGCGCCGGGCCAAGTGGGTCAATTCATCGCTTTGGCCTTTTTGGTTGCGCGCAATCTCCAGCTGCATGGACTGGCGGCGCTGCT
>JAYVDN010000502.1:0-3179 GCA_043749385.1 Polaromonas sp. | reverse complement strand
GTCAAAGAAGTGCTGCTTGCGCAAGGCCTGTGGAGCCAGTACCTGGAGGTGGGCATTGGCAAGGATGCCGAGGTGTTTACCAAATCACAACCCATGAGCGCCGTGGGTTATGGCGCTCAGATTGGCATTCACCCCGAGAGCCACTGGAACAACCCCGAGCCAGAGATAGTGCTGGCTGTGTCCCCTAGTGGCGTGGTGCACGGGGTAGCGCTGGGTAATGACGTGAACCTGCGCGATTTTGAGGGCCGCAGCGCCCTGCTGCTGGGCAAAGCCAAAGACAACAATGCCTCGTGCGCCATTGGCCCCTTTATCCGCTTGTTTGACGCGCACTTCACGATAGACGACGTACGCCAATGCGAACTGGGCCTGACGGTGACGGACGACAAGGGCTTTTTGATGGAGGGCCGTAGCGCCCTGAGCCAGATCAGCCGCGACCCGCTGGACTTGGTGGCGCAAACCATCAACGCCAACCACCAGTACCCCGACGGTTTTATGCTTTTTTTAGGCACCATGTTTGCGCCCACGCAAGACCGTTTCGCCAAAGACCAAGGATTTACCCATGCGGTGGGCGATAGGGTGAGTGTGCACACGCCCAAGCTGGGCTGCCTGACCAACCAAGTGAACACCAGCGACCAGATAGCGCCGTGGACGATTGGAGTGAGGCATCTAATTCGTTTGCTAGCAAAGCGCAACGCACTCTCAATTTAGTAGCTCCTCCCGCGATATTCTATTGGCCTACAGGCTATTTACCCTAAAAGTAGCCGCTTTTCCAACGGCTTAACCTGCACTTGCCAGTAGCGCCGCTATTAGGGAGAACTATGAGATACAAAGCACAGCAGATAGGCTAAGGTGCTGGCTATACCAATTTTGACCTCATTAAAGGAGCATCCCATGACCCAAATAGAACCGGGCGATCTGCCGCTACAACGCGCCTACCACTGGGAAAAAGCCCGCGCCAACGAAATCTTGTTTACCCAGCCCATGGGCGGCGGTGTCGTACGCGACTGGACCTGGTCGCAGGCCATGGACGAGACGCGCCGCATGGCGGCCTACCTGAAGGCGCAAAACTTTGGCGACGGCGCGCGCATCGCCATCATGAGCAAAAACACCTCCTGGTGGATCATGTCGGATCTGGCCATCTGGATGGCAGGCTACGTGAGCGTGCCAATTTACCCCAACTTGGTGGCCGAAACGGTGCGCCAGATCATGGCCCACTCTGACACCAGGCTGTGCTTTGTGGGCAAGCTGGACGACTGGAAATCCATGCAACCCGGCATACCCGAAGGCATGCCCTGCATCACCACCCCGCTGTGCGATGCCAAGCCGGGTCTCAAAGGCTTTAGCGCCTGGGAAGAGATTATCAAGACCACCCAGCCGATGAAGGACAGCCCCACCTTTGCGGGCAACGCCATCGCCACCATCATCTACACCTCAGGCACCACCGGTATGCCCAAGGGCGCGGTGCATGGGTTTGAGTCGTTTTCTCATACTGCCAAAGCACTGATGGAGAATATCCAAACCAGCACCCAAGACCGCATGCTGTCCTACCTGCCGCTGGCCCACGTGGCCGAGCGCTGTCTGGTGGAGGCGCAATGCCTGTACCACGGCATGCACATCTTTTTTGCAGAAAGTCTGGACAGCTTTTTGCTGGACTTGCAGCGGGCGCGACCCACTATTTTCTTCTCGGTACCCCGCCTGTGGGTGAAGTTCCAGCAAGGCATCTTCAAGAAAATGCCACCCAAAAAGCTCGATACACTGATGTCGATTCCCATCTTGGGAGGCATAGTGCGCAAGAAAATTCTCAAGCAACTGGGCATGGACTCGATGCGCGTGGCCGGCACAGGCGCTGCACCGCTGCCCTCTGAAGTGATGGCCTGGTACCGCAAACTGGGCCTGGAGCTTCTGGAAGGCTATGGCATGACGGAGCAGTTTGCCTTCGCCACGGCGTCCATCCCCGGCAAGTCGCGCATTGGCTATGTGGGCAACCCCACCAGCTGCTGCGAGGTGCGGCTGTCCGATGCCGGCGAAGTGCAGACCCGTGGCCCAGCGCACATGCAGTGCTACTTCAAAGAGCCTGAAAAAACGGCAGAGACCATGACGGATGACGGCTGGCTCAAAACCGGTGACTTGGGGGAATTCGATGACCAAAAGCGCCTGAAAATCGTAGGCCGCGCCAAGGAGCAGTTTAAAACCAGCAAAGGCAAATACGTGTCGCCCGCACCGATTGAGACCAAGCTGGGTGCCTTCACCAAAATTGAAGCTTGCTTGGTATCGGGTGTGGCCTTTCCGCAGCCCTTTGCCTTGGCCATGCTGCCCGCAGGCCAGTGGGACGCGCTGAATGAATCCGATGACCGCAAGCAGTTCATATCGGAACTGGAGCTGCACCTTAAGGCAGTCAATGAAACCCTCGACCCGCACGAGCGCCTGGACTTTGTGGTCGTGGTGCCTGAACAGTGGACCGTAGAGAGTGGCTTTGTAACGCCTACCCTCAAGATCAAACGCAATGTGGTGGAGAAGCACTATGGCGACCACTTTGAGAAGTGGGCCAAGGCGCGCAGCAAAGTGGTCTGGCACCAAGCTTAAAACCCGCCACCTACCAGGGCACACACCATGAGCAGCACCCGCTTAAGCCCGCTGGACGCAGCTTGGCTATTTACCGAAACCCGCGCCACCCCCAACCATGTGGGCGGCCTGCTGCCCTTCAAGCTGCCGCCTGGAGCGCCTAAAGACTTCATGCTGCAACTGATGGCAGACTTTCGCAGCCACCGGGAGTTTGTGGCGCCATGGAACCGGCGCTTAAAGTACGCCTTCAATAAAAACCCGGTGCCCGCCTGGATTGAAGACGACAACATGGACATGGAATACCATGTGCGTCACGCCGCCCTGCCCTGGCCCGGCGGCGAACGCGAGCTGGGCGAGCTGGTAGCACGCCTGCAAAGCCAGCCGCTCGACCTGAGCCGCCCGCCCTGGGAATGCACCTTGATCGAAGGCCTGGAAGACGGGCGTTTTGCCATGTTCGTCAAAATGCACCACTCGCTGATCGACGGCGTGAGCGGCATGAAGCTGCTACAGCGCGCGATGGCCACCGACCGCGAAAAGAGCTTGAGCTCGCCACCGTTTTGGGCTATTGGGCTGAGTACCAAGGCAGCTCGTGAACCGGGCGAAGAGCGAGACACCTC
>JAYVDN010000501.1:0-8194 GCA_043749385.1 Polaromonas sp. | reverse complement strand
TGGGTGAGCAGCTTGCGCCCCAAGCTGCCACCGGGGTGGGAACGGGCGAAGTCTTCCGCCTTGAAGCCACGTGCGTCCAGCAGAGCGACGGCCAGGGCGTCGCCCATGGCCAGTTGGGCGGTGGTGCTGGCGGTGGGGGCCAAGTTGAGCGGGCAGGCCTCTTTGGCGACGCTGGTGTCCAGCACCGCGTCGGCATGCTGCGCCAGGGTAGACCGGATACCACCTGTGATGGCGACCAGTGGCGTGCCCATGCGCTTGATCATGGGCAAAATAGCAGTCAACTCGTCTACTTCTCCCGAGTTGGATACACCCAGCACGCAGTCAATCGGTTTGATCATGCCCAGGTCACCGTGGCTGGCCTCGGCGGGGTGCACAAACATGGCGGCGGTACCGGTGGAGGCCAGCGTGGCGGCAATTTTGCGCCCTATGTGCCCGCTTTTACCCATGCCAATCACCACCACGCGGCCTCGCGTGGCCAAGACCAGTTCCACGGCTTTCACAAATGCCGCTTGGCCTTGGTCGGCCAGGCGCTTACGCATCCCCTGAATGGCAGCCGCTTCGATGTCTAGGGTGTCGAGTGCCAAAGCAATGGCATGGCTTGCGTTAAGTGTCATAGCTGCATTTTAGGGGGTATGTTTGGCTTGGGTTTTCCGCCGCTTTGCAGCGCCAACCTGGCCGGCTGCGCATGGGCACACCATTTTTAGCGCAGCAAACACTATCTATTTTATATCTGCTCCCGCAATATTTTAAAGGGCTACAGCGTGATAAGCATCTAAAAATAGGCTCCCGCATGGGTAAACTTTCTGTTTCAAACTGATTTTCAAGCCGCCAGAGGCTGCGAAGCGCTTCAAGTGCGGTAGTTTTGGCTGATTTTTGTATGCCAATTCGCCCGCAGCCCTCTAAAATATTGCGGGAGCAGCTACAAAATATGTAGTGCATATTGACCTTGCCAGCCAAAATTCATGATGCAAACACCGCAAAACACGCAGGTTTAAACATCAATCCCCTTATCCCAAAAGCCCATACTGCCAAAACCACATTCCCACCACTTTGCGCAGGAGATTGCCATGCCCATCACCACCATCCAGGTACGCACCACCTACACCCCAGAGCAAGAGATTGCCATCATCGAAGCCGTACAGGCCGCCTTGGTCGAAGGCTTGAAAATTCCGCTGCAAGACCGGCATGTGATGCTGGTTGCGCATGCCCCGCACCGTTTTATCGTGCCCTCGGCGCTAGAGCAACCCGAGCGCTTTACCGCTATCAGTATCGATGCATTTCCTGGCCGCTCGGTAGAGGCCAAACGCCGTCTTTTCCAAGCCATAGTGGCCCATCTGGAGCCACTGGGTATCCCGCGCAACCATGTGGTCATTACGCTGCGCGACATTCCATTGACAGACTGGGGGGTGCGCGGCGGGCAAGCAGCCAGCGATGTGGATTTGGGTTTTAACTTGAAGGTCTAAAACCAGTGGGCTGCGGGCTACAAACCCGTCATCAAATGCACCGCACCCGAGAAAGTAAAAAATGCCAATGCGGTAGACAGCAAGATAATGCGTGCGATGCGCCCATTATTGGCGCCAAATTTCTCTGCCAACAGCGACACATTGGAGGCCGAAGGCAGGGCCGCGACCAGCACGATGACGGTCAGACTGAATTTGTCCAAGGGCACACCCAGCGCAATGGCAGCGCTGCCCACCAAGAGCACCAGCAACGGGTGCAAGACCAGCTTTTTCAGGGCTACGGGCACGTAGTCGGTCCAGGGTGTCGCGTCGCTGCTGGTCATCTGGCTGCGCGCCAGTACTGCGCCAATGGTAAACAGCGCCACCGGCGAGGCCGCGTCGGCCAGCAAGCCAATGGTTTGCATCACCGGCGCAATGGGCGTTAAGCCGAGCAAGGAGGACAGCGCGCCAATGGCAATAGCCCAAGGCATGGGGTTGCTGAGCATGCCTTTGAGCGCGTTGCGCAAGGCTATGCTGGCACCGTGCTTGTCGGCAGCATCTAAACGCGACAAGGCAATGCACAACGAAGAGGTAATCAGCAAATCCACCACGATGGTGACTATGGCTGGGCCCGCTGCCTGCGCGCCCAAGAGCGCCACCAGCAAAGGCACCCCCATGAAACCCGTATTGGGAAAAGCAGCAACCAGAGCGCCCAATGCGGCGTTGTTCCAGTCCATGCGGTGGCCCAGCGTGACGGCGATGGTAAAGCCCACCATGGTCAGCGCGCACAGCAGGTAAACAAAAAAAATCGAAGGATTGAGCAGCTGCGCAATCGGCGTGCCCGCCCCAAAGCGGTACAGCATGCAAGGCAGCGCAAAGTACAGCACAAAGGTATTGAGCCCGGGAATAGCCGCCTGCGGCAGAAACTGGCGGCGCGCTGCCACATAGCCGCACAGCACGAGGGCGAAAAACGGGAAGGTAATCAGTAAGACTTGCAGCACGCCTTGATTGTCTCAGCACGGCGAATGCTTGGTTTGCGGCAAGCTGACAGAATGCGGCTGATATATTTGCACCCGCTGCCGCGGCTTCGGGGTGGCTTGTCGGTATGATTCGCGGCTTAGTCTCTTTTCTTGCGCCCTTGTTGTCGCTATCTTCGTTCCTCATTTCGCCCCCACGCATGTCTACCCCCGGCCCCGGTCTGAATATCGCTCAGCAAGAAGCGGTGAACTATTTGCACGGGCCTTGCCTGGTGTTGGCGGGCGCGGGCTCGGGCAAAACCCGGGTCATCACGCACAAGATTGGCCGTTTGATCCAGGCCGGCGTGGAGCCCGCGCAGATTGCGGCCATCACGTTTACCAACAAGGCCGCTGCCGAGATGCGCGAGCGCGCCAAAACCCTGGTGGGCAAAGCCGCCAAAACGGTGGTGATCTGCACCTTCCACTCGCTGGGCGTGCGCATGCTGCGCGAAGGCGGGCACGAGCTGGGCCTGAAACCGCAGTTCAGCATTTTGGACAGCGACGATGTGCTGTCGATGATCAAAGATGCCGGTGGCGGCACCGACAACGCGGCGGCGCGGCAGCACCAATGGGCTATCAGCGCCTGGAAGAATGCGGGCCTGACCTCCGCCGAGGCCTTGGCCCAAGCCAAGGACGACAACGAGCGCATCACCGCCACCATCATGGGCCGCTACGAAGAGCGCTTGACGGCCTACCAGGCGGTAGACTTTGACGACCTGATTGGCATGCCGCTTAAGTTGCTGCAAAAATCAGAGCAAGTAGCGCAGCACTGGCAGGCGCGTTTTGCGCATATTTTGGTGGACGAGTACCAGGACACCAATGCCACCCAGTACGAGCTGCTGAAACTGCTGATGGGCACCAAGGCACGCATTACCTGCGTGGGCGACGATGACCAGTCGATCTACGGCTGGCGCGGTGCTACCCTGGACAACCTGAAAAAACTGCCAATAGATTTTCCGCAGCTCAAGGTCATTACGCTGGAGCAAAACTACCGCTCCACCTCGGCCATTTTGCGTGCAGCGAACAACGTGATCGGCCCCAACCCCAAGCTCTACCCCAAAACCCTGTGGAGCGATCTGGGCGAAGGCGAGCCGGTGCGCGTGGTGGATGCCGACAACGAAGAACATGAAGCCGAGCGCGCCGTGGCGCGCATCCAGAGCCTGCGCTCGGGAGACTTGGCGGCCCAAGGCACGCAGTACAAAGAGTACAAAGACTTTGCCATTTTGTACCGCGCCAACCACCAGGCCCGGGTACTGGAGCAGGCGCTGCGCAAGGCGAACATCCCGTACAAAGTCTCAGGCGGCCAGAGCTTTTTTGACCGCGCCGAGATCAAAGACCTGTGCTCTTGGCTGCGCTTGATTACCAACAACGACGATGACCCGGCATTTTTGCGCGCCGTCACTAGCCCCAAGCGCGGCATTGGCCACACGACCTTGCAGCAACTGGGTAGCTTTGCGTCGCAGTACAAACTGAGCATGTTCGAGGCCCTGTTTTCCAACTCGCTGGAAAGCGTGATGGCCGCCCGCGCCGTGGGCAGCCTGCATGAGTTTGGCCGCTATGTGAACGACCTGGAATACCGCGCCCGCCACACCTTGGGTGCCGAGGCGGCAGGCGTATTTTTGACCGATTGGCTCAAAGATATCGGCTACGAAAAGCATTTGTACGAAAGCGAAGACAGCGAGAAGATGGCGGCCAATAAATGGACTAACGTGATCGAGTTTTGCGACTGGATGGCCAAGCGCTGCGGCGGCGAGATCGACGACGCGGGCGACATATCGATGGTGCGGGAGACCAAAACCCTGCTCGAAGTAGTGCAAACCATCTCGCTGCTGTCCACCTTGACCGACCGTGAAAAAGACCAAAACGTGGTGACCCTGTCCACCCTGCACGCCTCCAAAGGCCTGGAGTGGCCGCATGTGATGCTGGCCGGCGTGAGCGAGGGCATGCTGCCCTTCAAGCTGGGTGAGGACGACGCGGCCACTACCGACGCCAAGGCGGCCGCCAGCGAGGGCATCTTGGCCCGCCTGCAAGAAGAGCGCCGCCTGATGTACGTGGGCATTACGCGGGCGCAGCGCAGCTTGGCGGTGAGCTGGCCGAAAAAGAAAAAGAAGGGCCGCGAGATGGTCAGCGCCCAGCCTAGCCGCTTTATTGCCGAGATGGCGCTGGAGCAAAATACCGTCAAGGAAGATCCACGCGAAAAGCTCAAAGCCCTGCGGGCAGAATTTGCGCTCAAATCTGCGCAAAATGCGGAGCTGGCTAAAGCGATGGTTTAGAAAGGGAGTATGTGATGCATAAACTGGCTACTATGTTTTTTATAGCTGCTTGCGCGACGTCCCATTGGGCTAGCGGCCAAAATTCCCCGCAAGTTACAGCGCCCAGTGCAATTTGCCCGGCGCCCAGCGAACTCAAAATTGCCAGCCTCTACGGCACATGGATACTGGAAATTTCCAGCGCCGACGGCACGCAAGTACTCCAGCGCGGCCGCGTGGAACTGGAAAAAAATCCAGAGTATCCAGGCTCTGTCAGCGGCTGGATGCACGTGCAAGAGCGCAAAATATTTGTGGCGGGCGACCTGTCTCAAGGCGAGGTGAGCCTGGAAGAATCTGACGACGGTACGCGTATCAGCGCCGTCTGGGAGGGCGCTGTGGCCGAGGGCAGCTGCGGCAAAGCCATCACTGGCACGCGCCGCGCTGGTGAGACGATGACCACCTTTGTATTGCGCAGGTCCAGCGGCTGGAACTAGCCCAAAAAAAGACCCGCACAAGGCGGGTCGAACATCCAGAGGAGACTCTCTAGTGACTTGGAGAACATCTATTTCTGTCCAGCGGACTGCACTCGCGTGCAGCCCTGGGTACTGGTAATGATTTGAATTAACGGTTGTAAGCGGTCTCGCCGTGGGACGAGATGTCCAGGCCTTCGCGCTCTTCCTCTTCGGGTACGCGCAGGCCAATCACCAGGTCCACCAGCTTGTAGGCTACGAAGGACACGATACCTGACCACACCACGGTAACCATCACCGCTTTGAACTGGATCCACACCTGAGCCGAGATGCTGTACTCAGCCGGGGTCATCATGGTAGCGGTGACCCAGTCGCCCATGGCGCTAGGGCCACCCAAGGCGGGAGAGGCAAACACACCGGTGAGCAAAGCGCCCACAATGCCGCCTACGCCGTGCACGCCAAACACGTCCAGGGAGTCGTCCGCGCCGAGCATTTTCTTAAGGCCACTGACGCCCCACAGGCACAAGAAGCCAGCGACTGCACCGATCACCAGCGCACCACCTACCCCCACGTTGCCCGCCGCTGGCGTGATCGCCACCAAACCAGCCACAGCGCCAGACGCCGCGCCCAGCATGGAGGATTTGCCTTTGTGCAGTGCTTCACCGATCGACCATGCCAGCACCGCAGCTGCGGTAGCTACAAAGGTGTTGATAAAGGCCAATGCCGCAAAACCGTTGGCTTCCAGCGCAGAGCCGGCGTTAAAGCCAAACCAACCGACCCACAACAGCGCTGCGCCGACCATGGTCAAGGTCAGGCTGTGCGGGGCCATGGCTTCTTTGCCATAGCCAATGCGCTTGCCCACCATGTAGGCACCTACCAAACCGGCCATCGCCGCGTTGATGTGCACCACGGTGCCGCCTGCGAAGTCCAGGGCGCCCCACTGCCAGACCATACCGGCTTTGGCGTTCATGGCATCGGCCACTTCTTTGGTAGCGTAGGCATCAGGGCCCATCCAGAACCACACCATGTGGGCAATCGGCAAGTAGCTGAAGGTGAACCACAGCACCATAAAGGCCAGCACGGCAGTGAACTTGATACGCTCCGCAAATGCGCCCACGATCAGGCAGCAGGTGATGCCCGCGAAGGTGGCCTGGAACGCAGCAAACACGATCTCGGGAATGTACACACCCTTGCTGAAGGTGGCGGCGTTCTCAAAGGTGCCCGCAACGTTGTCCCAAATACCCTTCATGAACAATCTATCCGTGCCGCCGATGAATTTATTGCCCTCGGTGAACGCAAAGCTGTAGCCATAGATGACCCACAGCACCACGATCAGCGAGAAGGTGACCATGACTTGCATCAGCACGGACAGCATGTTTTTGCTGCGCACCAGGCCGCCGTAGAACAGGGCCAGGCCGGGGATGGTCATCAAAATTACCAAAAGAGTGGAGACCATCATCCAGGCGGTGTCGCCTTTGTTAGGTACCGGCTTGGCAGGTGCCGAAGCTGTAGCGCCCGGTGCTGCGGCCACGGCAGCTGTGGCCGTCGTTGCGGCCGCAGCCTCTGCTGGCTTGGCTTCCGCTGGCTTAGCTTCAGCAGGCTTGGCTTCCGCTGGTTTCGCCTCAGCAGGTGCCGATGCAGCAGCAGCAGGTGCTGCGCTTTGCGCCAGCGATACGCCAGCGCCGCACATTAAGCCTAGCCCCAAGGCCAGGGAGAGAAGTATTTTTTTCATGTTGTGTCCTGTTTTTGGGGTGTGCTTTACAGCGCCTCTTTGCCGGTCTCGCCGGTACGAATACGTACGACCTGTTCCAGGTTGTAGACAAAAATCTTGCCGTCGCCAATCTTGCCGGTGCGGGCTGCGCCCTCTACCGCTTCGATCACGCGCTCGACCAGATCGTCAGAGACAGCGGCTTCGATCTTCACCTTGGGCAAAAAATCGACCACATACTCTGCACCACGGTACAGCTCGGTATGGCCTTTTTGGCGACCGAAGCCTTTGACTTCGGTCACGGTAATGCCTTGCACACCCATACCCGACAGGGCTTCACGCACCTCGTCGAGCTTGAACGGTTTGATGATGGCAGTAACAAGTTTCATAGTGAACTCCTACGATGCTAAAGTGATTAGAAGTTTTTCTTGATCGACAGCACGATGCCGTCTTTACCCAAATCTTTGGTGCCTGAGCCAGGCAAGGTGTAAGCGCCGCCTTGCTTACTTTTCCAGTTAGTGCCGACCAAAGCGGCGCTCACAACCAGGCCGTCGAAGTCTTTGTTGACCGTCAGTGAGTAGTCTTTGTACGAGGTGAAGTTTTTGATGTTTTGGTGACCCAGGTGAGGCACGATGCTCCAGCCGTTGCCCAAGTCAAACGTCGCGCTCAGGTCCAGGTAGCCGGAGTTCTTGCTGTTGGTGCCGGGCACCGCAGCGCCGAACAAGTTGGTCAGGCTATGTGAATACTTGGCGGTGGCAATGCCGCCCAGGGTGACAGCGCCGTACAGCTCCAAGGTGTCAGCGTTAGCGCTGGCGTTTTTTAGTGTGTTGCCTACGTACCAGTATTGCAGCACGCCGACATCGTAGGCCACGTCCTTGCTGAATTCGCCTTTGTAGCCACCGAAGAGGTCGACTTCCAATGGGCCTTTGGTGTTGTTAGGGTTAGCAGTGCTGTCTTTGATCCAGGTGATGGTGGAGGCCCAAGCGCCTGCGTAAAGGCCGCTTTTCATGGCGAAATCGACGCCGCCTTGCAGTGCTGGCTTCTTGGCCGACTGGGAAATACCACGGTAACGGTAATCGGTGGTCGCGCCTATGTTGTAGCTCAGCGTGTAGTCTGGCTCAGGCGGTTTGGCTTGGCCAAACGCAGCGCTGGCTACGGACAAGAGTACGGTGGCTGTGGAGAGAGTTTTAATAAGCATTGTTGTTCCTAAGTGTTTATTTGTGACAAATAACACCGAAGCACAGACCGTGCCATTCAACTCCAGCCATTTAAGGGCTGTGATATTGCGTCCCCTGGCGATTACAAAACTACT
>JAYVDN010000500.1:0-2952 GCA_043749385.1 Polaromonas sp. | reverse complement strand
CTGTGCATAACTTTCTGAAACTTTCACTTGAACTCCCTGAGACTAAGCATACAAGGAGCCCGAAGGGCGGGGGACAGCCGCGGAGCTGTGCACACCAAGCGCCAGAGCGAGCACAGCACAGGTGTAGGTTCGACAACAGCTTTATCCAACAAATTCGCTACATATTCAGTAGCTGCTCCCGCGATATTCTATTGGGCTAGAGGCTTATTTCGCATAAAATACAGGCCATGATTACCCTCTACGGCATACCCAACTGCGACACCGTCAAAAAATCACGCACATGGTTGGATGCGCACAAGATAGCCTACCAGTTCCATGACTTTAAAAAGCTGGGAGTGCCTGCGGATGCGCTTGTCCAGTGGATAGCTGCGTTGGGCTGGGAGTCGTTGGTGAACAAGAAGGGCAGCACTTGGCGCAAGCTGGATGCGGGCGAACAGAGCGCGGTGGTAGATGCGGCAACAGCCAAGGCTCTGATGCAGCGGCACGCCAGCGTGATCAAGCGGCCGGTGGTGGTGAACGCCGCTGTACCGAAGGGGAAAGCGACCACTGCGGCAACCACCGTGGGCTACAGCCCTGAGGTATGGGCTGGCTGGGTTGCTCCACCTACAAAAGCGTGACTAATTTATACAATATTGACCTGCAGACCAATAGAGTGTCGCGGGAGCAGCTATTTTATGTATAGCAATGTGCGTGGGATTAAACATGCGCTGCTGTGCACCGCGATGGGGTTGGCGCAGTGGTCAGGTATGTACACGGGCATTGCAGCGCAGACGGTAGTGCCCCGCGTGTCCACTGCGGCAACTGGGAGTTCAGCGCCTGTTTCAGCACCTGCCTCAACGCCTACGGCGCCATCTGCGCCACACCATGCTGCCACCATCGTCATCGACCAAGCACAGGCCTTGCTGACCGTGCAAGGCACATCTGAGCTGAACTTTGTGGCCCTGCCCTACCACTGGGACAAACTGCACAGCGGACAAGAGGGTGAGGGCAGCTTTGAGGTGGCTTTTGAGCTACCGGGCGAGCCGACCGAGCCTTATGCGGTGTTGATACCACATATTGGCAACCGGGCAGATATCTGGCTCAATGGATCGCTGCTGTCGCGGCTAGGCGACTTGACTGCATCACCCAGTGGGCAAAACGACAGCGCTACTAGCAGCAACCATGTGCACGCACCGCGCTACTACACCATCGCGCCACAGGTACTGCAAAAAACCAATTTGATCCGCATACAGCTGCGTGCAGATGCCAACCAGCGCGCAGGCTTGAGCAGCGTCACCGTGGGGCTGCAACACAGCCTTGCAGCGCAGTATGACGCCCTTTACTTTAGGCAAGTGACTTTGCCGCAGATGGTGGCGCTGGTGCTGCTGCTGGTGGCGGTGTTCAGCGCCAGTCTGGCGCTGACACAGCCTGCCCTGCGCAAGCTGTTTGCATTGACTGCGGCCAGTTGCCTGCTGTGGGCGCTGCACATCTGCGCGCCACTTATAGAGGGCGCTTGGTTTAACGACCTTGTGTCGCCCCAAGCGATAGCCGCCATAGGATGGTTGGCGGTGGCCAGCACGGCGTACATGCTGCACCGCATGTTTGGCGCGCGACAGCGCTGGCCATTGTGCTTGAGTGCCGCGCTGCTGCTGCTTATCGGTTACCAGCTATGGGCCCAGGACAGCAGCGCCTATTGGAAAGACGCGCGCTGGATAGCGGTATCCGCCGCGCTACTGGCGTTGGTGATTTTGGTACAAGTGGTGCACCTGTTCCGCGCAGCCAGCGCGCAGGCCCATGGCCTGTTGCACACGCTGGAGCAGCGCGTAGCAGACAAAGAGGCTGAGCTATCTGCCAGCTACCAAAAACTGGAGCTGCTGGCCCGGGAGCAAGAGCGCAGTGCCGAGCGCACCCGCATTTTGCGCGACATGCACGATGGCGTAGGCTCGCACATCAGCGCAGCCATTCGGCAGCTGCAGTCGGGCCAAGCCACCAACGGCCAGGTGCTAACGACATTGCGCGACTCGCTCGACCAGCTGAAACTCTCGATTGACTCGATGCACCTGGTACCGGGCGACGTGACCGCCCTGCTGGCCAATATGCGCTATAGGCTGGAGCCGCGTTTTACCAGCAGCGGCATGGCCTTTGAATGGGATGTAGACCTGCTGCCCCACGTACCGCGGCTGGACCACAGCGCCATGCGCCAGTTGCAATACATGGTGTTTGAGGCGCTGTCCAATGTGCTGCAGCATGCAAAGGCGCGCACCCTGCGCATCGAGGCGCGGGCTGAGCAGGCTGCTGGTGCTGCCCAGGCAGTTGGCGCAGCCCACACGCTGGCGGTGCTGCGGGTGATCGACGATGGGCGCGGCTTTGATGCGCAAGCGCCCACGGTGCGCGGCTTGGCATCTATGCGAGAGCGGGCGCTGGCCATCGGCGCCCAGCTGGTGCTGCACAGCGCGCCGGGCCGCACCGTGGTGGAGATCAGGCTGTAGGGCTGCTAGTTTTCAACACACGAGCGTATTGAATCTCAGCGTGCGGCGTTGTTGAAGGCCATCAAATCTACCCGGCTGTCTTGCATCATGCGTTTGTTGGTGTCCCAGGTGCGCGTCTCTGAGGCCACCATTTTGCTGGACGCTGCATCGATCCAGATCAAGGCCTCGGTGTAGTTGTTGTAGCCATTGCCACCGTTGAAGCTGGTAACCTTGAACTTGAACGCATCAAACTTGCCAGCAGGCAGGCTGACCTGCTCGCGCGAGACCACCCGCACATCGGCAGTCACAACGGACAGGCCGCTACCCGCCAGACTCTGGCGTTTGTAGCGCGTGCTCCAGCGCTTGCCGACATAGTATTCGTGGATAAACCACTGCGGTGGCGTGAGTACTTCAAACTGGCCGGTTATTTTGAGCGGGTTGCCAAACAGGTCGTACTCATTGCCCACACCGGTGATGATTTTGTCCTCCAGCACCTGCACTGCGC
>JAYVDN010000499.1:0-2897 GCA_043749385.1 Polaromonas sp. | reverse complement strand
TCCACGGTGCAGCTCTCCAGCGGCCATGGCAGCCGGGCCGTGAGCCTGCAAGAGCGCCAAGCCGAGATGCTGCGTGAGAAAATCAAAACCCTGGAGCGGCGCATCATGGAGATGGTGCGCAACGGCAACGACAATATGATGATCGCCGACAAGCTGCAGCGCTGGACGCGCAACCTGCTGCTGACCCACCACGCCATCGACCTGCCGGGCGTACTGACCAAAGAAATCAAGCACCAGTTTTTGGTGCCTCAAGTAGGCATCAAAGTGTGGGCTACCAATGGGCTGTTCAGCGACCAGGAGTTCACCCTGGGCGTGAGCGAAGATGCCCGGGTGTTCGCCTCGTCCATCACCACGCCGTACTGCGGTGTCAACTCAGGCTTTGAGGCCGTCAAATGGCTAGCCCAACCCGAGCTGGCCATGTCGGTCGCGCTCATCCCATTACGGGCAGGCGCTGCGGCTGACGCCTTCGGCATGCTGGTGCTGGCCTCACCCGACCCGGAGCGCTTTAACGCCGGCATGGGCACGGACTTTTTAGAGCGCATCGCCGAGCTGGCCAGCGCCGCCCTGTCGCGCCTGCGGGCGTAGTCGGATGAGCGCCGCCGGGACGCCCCAAGGCGCGAAGGCCCCACGGCTGGCAGCGCATTGCACGCGGTGACTAGCCTGCGCACAGGTAGAGCAGAGAAACTGACCATGCTAGCGAAACTGGGGTCAGATCCGAATTCAGGAAGACCATGAAACCGGCGACTCACAAGCAACTACGAAATTCGGCTCTGACCCCACTTTCGCGGGTCAACGAAGAGGCCTTCGCGCTTGAAGCTCACTCAATCTCAACCGACTCCCAGCTAGTTGAAAAATACCTGGAACACGTCCGCGTCCAAAAACGCCTGGCCGAGCGCACCATCGCCCTCTACACCGAAGACCTGCAAAAGCTCCAAACCAACGCGCAACTTGCCAATATCGCGCTGCTGCAAGTCCACAACGCCCACATCCGCCGCTGGGTAGCCCAGATGCACAGCCAAGGCCGCAGCGGGCGCGGCATTGCGCTCATCCTGTCTGGCTGGCGCGGTTTCTACACTTGGCTAGGCCGCGAAGGCTTGGTCACCGCCAACCCCGTGCAAGACGTGCGCGCCCCCAAGCAGCCCAAACCGCTGCCCAAAGCCCTGGCCGTAGACGATGCTGTGCAACTGGCCAGCTACGCCAGTGAAAGCGACGACGCGAGACTGGAAGCCCGCGACGCCGCCATGACCGAGCTGCTCTACGGCAGCGGCCTGCGCGTAGGCGAACTGGTGGGGCTGGATGTGCAAGCCTCGTCCAGCGCCAAGGGTTGGCTTGACTTGCAAGCTGGCGAAGCGCATGTACTAGGCAAAGGCAGCAAGCGGCGCAGTGTGCCGCTGGGCGCCAAGTCGGTCGAGGCACTGCAAAAATACTTGGCAGTACGCAATGAACTGTTGCCCGTTCGCGTTGATGCCCTAACCGTTCGCCCTGAGCCTGTCGAAGGGTTCTTGCAACTCCAGCAAGCCCTCTTCGTCGGCAAAAACGGCACCCGCCTCACCGCCCAGTCCATCTGGCAGCGCCTCAAGCGCCGCAGCCTACTCGCTGGCCTGCCCAGCCCCGTACACCCCCACATGCTGCGCCACAGCTTCGCCAGCCATGTCCTGCAAAGCAGCCAAGACCTGCGCGCCGTGCAAGAGCTGCTGGGACACGCCAACATCACCACCACGCAGGTGTATACGCGGCTGGATTTTCAGCACCTGGCCAAGGCCTATGATGCGGCGCATCCACGTGCCAAGCGCTCTGGTAAAAAACTGGGTAGCGCATAGCGCCAAGATTGCATAGAATATTCATATGGCTCTACCCCTGCAAAAACCCATCCATCTCTTTGACTATTTCAAGTTCGAAAACGCAAGCACCACTCGCCACGAATACGTTGGCGGGGGTATCCACGCCATGACGGGTGGCACCATGCGGCATAACAGGGTGTCGGGCAACATCTTTCGTGCGCTATCCAACCGCCTGGACAGCACCCCCTGCCAAGTCTTCATTAACGACATGAAGCTGCATGTGCAAGCCGCAGACAGCGTGTACTACCCCGACGTCTTCGTCTACTGCGGCACCAGCACCGCCAATGACGAGCCGGTGGTGCAAGATGCATCCTTGGTGGTAGAGGTGCTGAGCGAATCCACCGCCACCATCGACCGCCGCGAAAAACTCGCCGCCTACCAAAAGCTGCCCAGCCTGCGCGCCTACTGGATCGTTAGCCAAACCGAGCAGCGCATCGAAGTGCACAGCCGCGCCCCCGACGGTCAATGGCAGGCCGTGGCTTACACGGTGGGCGATAGCGTGCCTGGCGAGTGGCTGGGCAACGAAGCCTTTGATTTGAGCATGGTGTACGCGGGGACGGACATTACCGCTTAAATTGGCGTGAGTTTGCATGCGTTTTCGTAGCGTGGATATGCCCATGGCAATGCCCGACAATAGGGCCTATGAAAACCATCACCCTGCGCGAAGGCAAAGAGCGCGCCTTAGAACGCCGCCACCCCTGGATATTTGACAACGCCATTGCCAAGGGCGGTGGCGACAGCGGCGAGACGGTGCGGGTGGAGTCGTTTGACGGCAAGTTTTTGGCCTGGGCGGCTTATAGCCCCAGCAGCAAAATTCGTGCGCGGGCTTGGAGTTTTGTGGAGGCCGACCGCATTGGCGCTGCATATTTTATAGCCGCTTGCGCATCTTCTGTGAAGGCCAGAGCCAGGTTTGACATTCAAAGTGACAGTATGCGCCTGGTGCATGGCGAGTCGGATGGCTTGCCCGGCTTGATTGTGGACCGCTATGGCGACACGCTGGTGGCGCAGTTTTTGTCCGCTGGCGTAGAGCGCTGGAAGCAGCCGATTGCCGACGCA
>JAYVDN010000498.1:0-2297 GCA_043749385.1 Polaromonas sp. | reverse complement strand
ATACTTGCCAGCCCAGCGTCTGGCAGCAAGAGCAAAGCATGGTTTGCTGCCAGCGTGGTGGGCATTGCAACCTTGGGGCTTGCCTTATGGCTGTGGCTTGATACCCCCTCATCGGCCGCTGCACCCAGCACTGCAGCCGTAAGCGCTGTGGGCGGCCGAGCAGCCGGTACTGTCGTAGCTCACAGTTCGGGTCTTGGCGCACCAGTTTTGGGGCAGACTCCCGCTCTGCCAGCTGCTGTACAGGCACCGGTACCCCGCGACGACGCTTTTGCAGCCCTGCGTAAGGATACTGCCGCATTACCCGCCTTAGCCACTGCGTCTGCGAATACTTCTGCGTCTACCAGCAGTCCGCAAACCACGGTAACCACAGGCCGCATTCATATCATCGCCACCCCTTGGGGCGAGGTGGAAGTCGATGGGAAAAAGATGGGGGTATCACCGCCTTTGACCATTCTTAACCTTGAACCCGGTGACCACAGTGTGGTATTGCGCAACACCGACTATGCAGCCCGCACATTTAAGGTTAAAGTCGAGCGCGACAAAACAGAACGTGTAATACATAAGTTTCAATAGCCAAGCTTGGAGACTCGTCATTTATGAACCCCCGTCACCTTTCTCATTTGACCCCCTTGGCACCGTGGTGCATCACCGTTTTACTGGCAGCGTGCGCCAGCAAAGCCCCAGAACCCGCGCCGGCTCCGCCCCCTGCACCTGCACCAGTGGCGGTGGTAGTCCCGGCGCCTGCACCTGCTCCGGTCTATGTTGCACCCGCGCCCGCGCCGGCACCCGTAGCGGCTGCGCCTACCGTATCGGGCAACTCGGCTGGTGCGCCAGCCCTGAACGAAGGTGTGGCCGCCTTCCAAAAAGGCGAATACCGCCGGGCCGAAACCAAGCTGGCGGAGAGCCAAAAGCTGGGCCTGAAGTACGTAGACGAAATAGTGCTCGCGCACAAAACCCAAGCGTTTTTATACTGCGTGACCAAGCGCTCCGCACAGTGTGAGAAATCTTTCCAATCGGCTTTCGATATCGACAGCAGTTTCGACCTAGCCCGCGCAGAACGCGGCCACCCGGTGTGGGGCCCAGTATTTGCCAAGGTAAAGAAGAAGCAGCCCAAATAAGCGGCCAGTTGGGAAGAGGCCAGCCGATGCGCTGCGGTAACTGCGCGACACCTTGTTTATTGGGTTTTAGGCCTCCAGCCCAATAGAATATCGCGGGAGCAGCTCCTGTATATATAGCAAATAATTTTGTATTACTGCCCTGCCGAGCAGCAAGCCGGCGGGATAATAGCAGCATGAGTTCTGACGCAACCGCAATTTCTACCGCCAACGGGGCCACCACCCAGCCGCAGTCTAAAACCGAACTCTTTCTCACTTTCAACAGCGTTGCACTGCAAGGCTTTGGCGGTGTGCTGACCATTATCCAGCGCGAAATGGTAGACAAACGCCGCTGGATGACGCAACACGAGTTTGTCGAGGACTGGGCGGTAGCGCAGGTATTGCCCGGCGGCAATGTGATCAATTTATGCATCATCCTGGGTAACCGCTACTTTGGCTGGCGGGGTGCGCTGGTGGCGCTGGCCGGTTTGATGGCCGCACCCATGGTCATTGTGCTGGTATTGGGTACGCTGTACACGCAGTTTTCACAGGTGCAGGCTATCTCGGGTGCCGTGCGCGGCATGGGGGCTGCGGCGGCGGGTTTGATAGGCGCAGCGGCCATCAAAATGCTCTACGGCTTGAAAAACAATATCCTTGGCAAACCCGTTTGCGCAGCATTGATCGTGCTCACCGTGGTGGCCATTGGCTATATGCGCCTGCCCTTGATCACCACGGTACTCGGCTTGGGACTGCCCGCATTTGCCTACGCCTGGTTGATGGTGCGCCGCGCTGAGCAGCGTGCAGTGCTGGCAGCGGCGGGCAAGGGAGATAGCCCATGACCTTAGACCAATGGCTTGCCCTGTTCGGCCACTTTGCATTGCTGTCACTGCTATCGATAGGCGGTGCTATTGCCACGGCACCCGACATGCACCGATTTGTGGTGGAGAAGCAAGCCTGGCTGAGCGACGCGCAGTTTAACGCCAGCATTGCCATTGCCCAGGCATCACCTGGCCCCAACGTGCTGTTTATTCCTTTGCTGGGCTGGCAAACGGGCTTGGCCCTTGGCGGCAACTACTGGGCTGCCTTGGCCGGCCTTAGCGCCGCCTTCATTGGCATCATGGTGCCTAGCAGTGTATTGACTTTTTTGACCACGCGCTGGCTGCAAAACAATGCCAACCACATCGTCGCTCTGGCCAGCAAAGC
>JAYVDN010000497.1:0-1856 GCA_043749385.1 Polaromonas sp. | reverse complement strand
CACCAATAACGAAGCGCAAACCGAGGCGCTGGTGATCAACAAAGTATTGGTTGCCTTGGGTTGGGGCGACGACACATTGCCCCAAGTCAACTCCGATGCCAAAGGCCGCGAGTCGGTGCCAGACTGCTTACTGTTTGCCAGTCCCGATAAAAAAACTGCCGCCTTGCAGGAAGCCAAAGACGACCGCCGCTACCGCCACGGCATCGCTATCCTGGAGGCTAAGCGCTGGCTGCGCCCGCTAGACCGAGGTGACGGCAAGGACCTGCACGACCCGGATGCACCGTCTTCACAAATGCTACGCTATCTAAGCCGTGTCGATATAGCGTCTGACCGCAAAGTCAAATGGGGCATGCTGACCAATGGTGCGGTGTGGCGGCTATATTGGCAAGATGCCCGCTCGCGCTCAGAAGAATTCTTTGAAGTTGATGTGGCCGCAGCACTAAGCCTTCCAGGCATGCAAGCGGAGCTGGATGACATCAAACCTAAGCACGCTCTTAAGCTGTTCTTCATGTTCTTCCATCGCGGCGCATTTTTACCGCAAAGCTGGGACACCAGCGCAGGCGTAGAGCGCACCTTCCACGCCTACGCGCTCAACGAAGCGCGTTTGTACGAAGAAAAAGTCTCCCAAGACCTCGGTGCCCGCGTGTTCACCGAAGTCTTCCCCCAGCTTGCCGATGCACTGGCACGCGGCGACCTGCATGCCAAGTCGCACGAAGTAGGCTACGGCCAGTTCAAACGCCCGCAGTTCACCCGCGACTATTTAGACGAAGTGCGCGAGTCCGCCCTGGTGCTGCTCTACCGCCTGCTGTTTTTGTTCTACGCCGAAGACCGTAACCTGCTGCCCGTGCGCGACGCGCGCTACCAACCGTACAGCGTGCGCCGCCTGCGCGAGCGCGTACGCGACGACATTGAGAACAAAAAAACCTTCTCTACCAAGCTCGACAATATTTGGCGCGACCTGCAAGGCGTGTTCCAGCTGATTGACGAAGGCGACGACGCAGTCGGCATGCCAGCATATAACGGCGGCTTGTTTGACCGCGCCCGCGCCCCGCTCTTGGAGCGCACCCGCGTGCCGGACGCGGTCATGGCCCCCATCATCGACGCGTTGTCGCGCCGCACCGAAGACCTGCTGCACGGCTGGATCAATTACCGCGACTTGTCGGTATCCCACCTGGGCGGCATCTACGAGCGCCTGCTGGAATACACCCTGGTGCACGAGGTGCAAGCAGGCGACAGCTACAAAGACAAGCCCGAGATCAACCGCATCACCGCCCAGCCCGCCAGCTTTGCCCGCAAGGTATCGGGCAGCTACTACACCCACGACGACTTGGTGCGCTTGATCTTGCGCGAGTCGGTGGGCCTGCTGGCCACCGAGCGCATGGACGCGCTGGACGTACACCTGAAAAAGCTAGCCAAAAAAGCCTCGCTCAACCCACCTGAGTGGGAGGCACTGGATGCCAAAGACCCCGCCGCGCAAATTTTAGAGCTCAAAATTTGCGACCCTGCCATGGGCAGTGGCCACTTTTTAGTAGCTCTGGTAGACGACCTGGCCGACCGGGTACTAGAAGCCATGAACACCGCTACCCACAGCGTTAATGCGCAAGGCTGGGCGGCGCACTTGGTAGAAACGGGCCGGCCATGGCAAAGCCCGTTGGTGGCACGCATCGCCCACATTCGCCGCAGCATCAAAACCACCGCCAAAGACCATGGCTGGACAGTCACCGACGCACAGCTGGACGACCGGCATATCGTGCGCCGCATGATTTTGAAGAAAACCATCTTCGGCGTAGACAAAAACCCCATGGCCGTAGAGCTGGCCAAAACCGCGCTGTGGCTGCACACCTTTACCGTGGGCG
>JAYVDN010000496.1:0-1827 GCA_043749385.1 Polaromonas sp. | reverse complement strand
CACCGTGTGGGCCGCATCCAGCAAGCTGGCCCAGGAGATGTCGTCTGAGTAGGCAAACGCCGTTTTCTCCCCGCTCACTGCGCGCACACCCACGCCTTGGTCAATACTGAAGCCACCGGTTTTGACAATGCCCTCTTCCAGGCTCCAGCCTTCAGAGCGGGTGTATTGAAAGTACAAGTCCGCATCGTCCACGCCGCGCGAGGTGATCTCGGCCAAGGCTTTGGACAGGTGGGACTCGTTCAGGCCAAACGGGTCAAGGAGAAGCTGTTTTGCAACAGCCAGGCGTTCGATAGTGGGTTCACGAGAGATCATGCTGTTCATTGTAGGCCACAGATTGAACTGTGTCTTCTCGGCGTGATTTGTAGTGGGTCGCTAGCGAGTTCGGTTGGTACGCGGTTGATACGCGGTTGGGCTTGGTTTTTGTACGGGACCAGGTCGGCGGTGCACTTAGCTACGCGGCTGTCCCCCGCGTTGGCCTAGGGCCAACTGCTCCTCCTGCTAGTGCCGCTGCGCTAAGTGCACCACCGACCTGATCTTGTTAGCGTGGCAGGAACTCGACGGCGAGTGCACACACTGTCGTTCCGATGTGGCGGGCGCTTCACCGCCACTGAAACACCAGGGTGTACAACCGCCCAACACCCCTTAGACGCGGCACCTTCTGTTAGACAAACGGCTATCAGACGTCGAATCGAACAGTTACCATACAGCCCATGCCATCCCAATACCTTTTTCTCACCGCATCCACCGCCGAAAGCGCAGGCCGCTACATTTTTCGCCGCCTACGTTGGCATCGCAGCGCCAGAGGATAATTGCAGCCATGCAAATCCGCTTTACCAAAATGCAGGGCGCTGGCAACGACTTTGTTGTGCTGGACGAAACGCGTGGGCGCTTGAACCTGAGCGCAGCGCAGTACCGCTTTTTGGGTGACCGCCATTTTGGCGTGGGGGCCGACCAGATACTGAGCGTGCGGCCCGCACCCAATGCCGACGTAGACTTTGCCTACGCCATCCACAACGCCGATGGCGGCGAGGTAGAGCACTGCGGCAACGGCGCGCGCTGCTTTGTACGCTACGTGCGCCAGCAGGGGCTGACCGACAAAACCACCGTCCGCGTGAAAACCGTCAATAACATTTTGACGTTGACTGAGCAGGCCGATGGCCGCGTGACGGTGGACATGGGCGCGCCCCGGTTTGAGCGCGACCAGATTCCGTTTGACCCGGTGCTGGCGCAACCCAGGGCCAGCGGTTTGTGGCAAAAATGGCGTTTAACCCAACAGAATGTCGCGGGAGCAGCTACGAATTTAGGAGCTGACATGCACGAAACCGAAGTGGCTGTGCTGTCCATGGGCAACCCCCACGCGGTGCAAGTGGTGGCCGATGTGGACGCCGCACCCGTGCTGACGGTAGGCCCATGGGTGGAGGCGCACCCTGCGTTCCCTCGCCGGGTGAATGCGGGCTTTTTGCAGATAGTGAGCCGCTCCAGCATTCGCCTGCGCGTGTTTGAGCGCGGCGCGGGCGAGACCTTGGCCTGCGGCACGGGCGCCTGCGCTGCCGTGGTGGCCGGTATTCGCCTGGGGCTGCTGGACAGCCGGGTAGACGTGCTGGCACGCGGCGGCACACTGACAGTAGAGTGGGCGGGCATGCTCGTGGGTGAGCCGCTGAACTTGAGCGCGCCGGTCATGATGACCGGCCCCGCCACCACCGTGTACCAGGGCACTATTGACGTGCCTGAGAATTTGGTTTGAATTTAGTATGCCTTCGAGGAATTTCCAATGACAAATAAGCCCAGCGACGTACCCCCCATCACCGAGGCAGATATTGCCCAGTT
>JAYVDN010000495.1:0-2151 GCA_043749385.1 Polaromonas sp. | reverse complement strand
GGGAACGTTACGCTGGGCGGCAAGGATGTGGCAGGGCTTGAGTCCCACCAGATTGCCAAACTCGGGCTGGCGCATTCGCCCGAGGGCCGGCGAGTCTTCGCCACCATGAGCGTGACCGACAACCTGACCTTGGGCGCCTTCCCGCGCCTGACTGGCAGCCGCCCCAAGGGTGATGTGGCGGGTGATCTGGAGCGTGCGATGGAACTCTTTCCGCGCCTCAAAGAGCGCCGCAACCAACTGGCCGGTACGCTATCGGGTGGTGAGCAGCAGATGCTGGCCATGGCCCGCGCCATCATGCTCAACCCCGAGATCGTGCTGCTGGACGAGCCCTCCATGGGCTTGGCACCTATTTTGGTGGAAGAGGTGTTCAACATCATCACCCGCCTCAAAGGCCAGGGCGTAACCATGCTGCTGGTGGAGCAGTTTGCCGCCGCAGCGTTGAAGGTAGCCGACTACGGCTACGTGCTGGAAAACGGCCGTATTTCGGTGCACGGCCCGGCGGACAAGCTCAAGGACGATCCAGCGGTGAAGGCTGCCTACCTGGGCGGCTAACCTACGCTGTCTTGGTTGTTCAACACAACACGCCTTGGTGCCACAATAGGTACCAAGGCGTTTTTATTTGGAGATATGCATGCCCATTACCAAGAGTTCTCGCGCGCTGGTGGCAGAAGCCATGGCGCAAGTCAAAACCTACAGCGTGAGCGACACCCAGGCCAAGGTGCAGGCCGGCAAGGCGCTGATAGTCGATATCCGCGACATCCGAGAGCTGACGGCTGGCACCGTCAAAGGCTGCGTACACGCCCCGCGTGGCATGCTAGAGTTTTGGGTAGACCCCGAGTCGCCCTACTTCAAGCCCATGTGGGCTGACGAGAGCAAAGAGTTCATTTTATTTTGCGGCATGGGCTGGCGCAGCGCCCTCACCGCCCAAACCTTGCAAGACATGGGCATGACGAATGTGGCCCACATCGAAGGCGGCTGGGACGAGTGGGTCAAGCAGGGCGGCGCTATAGAGACGCTGGAAGAGCGCAAGGCCAAGAGGTCGCCAGCCTAGTCTGAGCCAGGGCATGTTTAACCAAACCGTTCGCGGCATGTATTGCCTGCGTTGTGGCAGTAAAAAAGTAGTGCGCGGCAACTTGGGTGAGTCAGCGCGCTTCTATCCCAAACGCAGCCTATTGCGCTCACTGCTGGCTAAACCTGTGCTCTTGCAAAATGCAGACTCCCACGCCTGCCTGGATTGCGGCCTGACCTGGAACGAGGTGGAGCCCTACGAATTGCGCAAAAACCTGCGTGACTACGGCCTGTCGCGGCATAACACTGGGGTGATGGAGGCGGTAGCGGGTAAGAAGGTGGATGTCGTGCTGTGATGCGTGGCCAGCCCGTTCGCAGGGTTCACCGTCACGCTTGTTTGTCGATTTATCGGCCAAGTAAGCTAGCGCTGAACTGCGCAAACCCCGCCCCCCGTTCGCCCTGCGTCACATAGCGCGGCAGGTGCGACAGTTGCGGTACAAAGCGCGCGACGTTGGCCACGCCCACGCTGTGGGGAAAGGCCTCAAACATCAGCTGGTCATTGGTTGAGTCACCGATATACACCCAGCGGTGCAACTCGGCATCCAAATCGCGGCCCCACAGCTGGCGCACGATCCAGCGCGCGCCTTGCAGCTTGTTGTGCTGCCCAAACCAGGCGTTGATATGGATGCTGCTGACTGTCGCGTGCATACCTTCGCTGCGCATCAGCTGCACTACCTGCGCAATGCGCTCGGGTGGCAGGTGCGTAAATTCACTGTGGTCAATGGCTATGTCGGTCTCGCGGCCCGGGCTGTCGGTGCTGCGCTGCGCACCGGGCACTTCGCGCTCGATGCGCGCTAGCACTTGCTGCATACGGGCGTAGTTAATGGCTCGCAGCGGCGCATCTATTTGGTATGATTTTAATAGCTGCTCCCGAGATATTCTATTGGGCTGCAGGCCTATTCCGCTTATATTCTGCAACCCTACAGCGCCATTTTCAGCCACGATGGCATCTACCGGCCATGTGAGCGCAAACTCCTCGCTCCAGCCCACAGGCCGGCCCGTGATGGGGACTACGTGCAAGCCCGCTGCCTTTAAGTCATGCAGGGCCTGCAAAGCATCGGGCGTGATCGCGCCGTCGGTGGT
>JAYVDN010000494.1:0-4493 GCA_043749385.1 Polaromonas sp. | reverse complement strand
GAGAAAAACAGCTGCTCGTGCTTCATTTCGTTGGACTAGAGGCCTATTTGTTATGAAAGCCACTGGCCCCAACGCTTTGCTCTTAACTATTCAAAACGAGTTTAGAGTGTCGAATTTACTGGTGGAATGGAGCTTTCCGTTTTTTGCGCGATTTTCGCTTTAACTCGTTTGTACACAGCCAGTAGAGGATAGGTTGCAGGACCAAGAGACTCACGAAAGTCGGCAGGTTCAGTGTGTTTGAATTTAAACGTTGAGTGCCAGGACGAGGATTCAGAGACTATGACTGCTTCAGGCGCATCTGAAAATTGATCCGCCGTAATGTCAACTATAAGTTCTTGGCGTTTGAGCCAAGCATGAGAGATCGATTGACTGGCACTTTCTGGCAGCCTTTCGCCACAGATGTATTCGAAGTTTTCATTCTCTGTGTCCTTGAGAAACGCGCCAAGTAGCAAAGATGCCCACCCACATGATCCCTTCGGAAAGTTTTCGAATACCGAGGGGCGTTCTGACGCTGGTATGTCGAGGATCGCTTTGCGTACCGAAACCGCAAGCGCTCTGATTGCCACGATGTCTGTCATGAGAGGCCTTCCGGTCGCGTTTTACTTGAGTTGGAGGGCTAGGCTTTCACGTGAGATGGTCGGAAACCGATCGTCGCAGAAGTGTCAAAGCGCACCATGATAACTTTTGCGGAGCAGCCTGAACAAACAATAAACTTGTCCACTCCATCGTCCAGAAGCCTTGGGTGAGTACCGGCAGTCGACTGGCTACCATCGGCTGAGATCACGTGAGTTTCATAGAGCAAGCCATTACAGCTTGGACAATTCACTTTCATGTATTTTCTCCAATTAGGCTATGAACGATTAGTCCTTTTTCTCCATCCAGTACTTGATCCTCGCCTCAGGGTCTCTAGCCAGATTGGTGCACGGATAGCCATACTTGTTCGAAATGATCGAGATATTCGAGCCTTTTCCATCGAGCTCCAGAAACATCCCTTTTTGGGCAAGTTCGAAACGTGCTTTGGTTAGTTTTTCGTTTGATAGGGCCACCGAGAGCTTGAGGAGCTCATCAAAGACTTCGCGCGACCTTCTTGAGGTCGCTTCATTTACACCAGGAAGGGCGGACACAAGCATGAAGTAAGCACTGCACTCGGCCGCTTCATGAGCAAGATTGTCGCGTGCGCGTTCGGGATCATATGCAGTTGCCGACAGTGGCGCTACCACGAGGAGGGGGAGCAGGATACGACGCATGCTCGGACGTCCAACGAATACGGTAAACCGCAAAACGTGCAACATAATCTGTGGGCTGCGATTTAAGCTGGGCATCAAAAACTCCTGAAGTTGGCTCGTAGACTAGGTCTCAAGCGGGTGGACTAGTGATTTAACCAGGTATAAAAATTTAGTGAAACCCGGCCGCCACATGCCGTGGGTTGACCCCAAATTGTTGTGTGGACTATAGCGTACCAGTCTGCGAAATTGACAAGGGGTTGCGACCTAGTGGGCTGTCGGTGCTTTTAGGCTTGGCGTACCCGTCAGACTTTGAAAACGTAGGGAGTTGAGAGAGAAATAGGCCTCTAGCCCTTTGAAATGTTGCGCAAGCAGCTACTTTTTCGATAGTGATAACCATTCAAAAACACCGTACAACGGTTGCACGAAACAGCGCGCTAGATAAGCCAGCAAGCGGTGATGGAGTGTGGTTGTGATGCAAAAACTGTAGAAAGGCGCGCGGTACAAAGGGTAGATTCGCCACTACCGATAGCGCGCGTGTTTTCGTAAGTTTTTGACAGCGCAACTTCCTCCATCGCCGCAACGCTACATAAGGTAGGAGCGTAATCTTCAAACACTCACCGAAGCTTGCATCAGCCAGCAGAGTAGTCGTTAAATGGCAACCGTTAAACTACATCTGCTCCCAAGGCAACCCATCATGCCGCCAGCCGCTGAGCTTGGAGCGGTGGAAGGTCTCGTCCAGCTCGCCTTCAAAGCCGTGCAAGATGTTAGTGATATTGGTAAAGCCTGCAGCCTCTAGCGCGTTCCCGGCTTCTACGGTGCGTGTGCCGCTGCGGCAAATCAGGTAGATGGGGCGGGCCTTGGCATCCGCGCCGTCACCGGCCTCGCGTGCGACGGTCTGCACAAATTGGGCCGGGTGGGTTTGCAAGTCGGGGTATTCGTACCACGGAATGTTCTCTACACCGGGCGGGCGGCCTACGTAGAGGGACTCGATCTCCATCCGCACGTCGATAAACAGTGCATTGGGGGTGTTTTGTATTTCTTGCCAGGCGGCGCGGGGTTCTAGGTGCTTCACGGAGGTGATTATCCCAAACTTGGCCGGGCTGCCTTGGCTTCTTTCTACAATAGAGCCCATGAAACCACTTGCCTACACCCGCGGCCAGGCGCTGCCCGAGATTTTGAACCAACGCATTGCCATCCTGGACGGTGCCATGGGCACCATGATCCAGCGTTTTAAATTGAACGAAGCCCAGTTTCGCGGAGCGCGGTTTGCCAACTTTCATAAAGACATCAAAGGCAATAACGAGCTGCTCAGCCTCACCCGCCCCGAGGTGATTGGAGATATCCATGAGAAATACCTGGCCGCTGGCTGCGACTTGATCGAGACCAACACCTTTGGCTCTACCACCGTGGCGCAGGCTGATTACGACATGCAGCACCTGGCGCGCGAGATGAATGTGCAGTCGGCCAAAATTGCCCGCGCGGCTTGCGACAAATTTTCTACACCCGATAAACCGCGCTTTGTGGTGGGTGCGCTGGGCCCCACGCCCAAAACGGCCAGTATCAGTCCGGATGTGAACGACCCCGGCGCGCGCAATGTGAGCTTTGAAGAGCTGCGCGCGGCCTACTACGAGCAGGTGGAGGCTTTGTTTGAAGGCGGCTCGGACGCACTACTGGTTGAGACGATTTTTGACACCCTCAACGCCAAAGCGGCGCTGTTTGCGATTGACGAGTTTTTTGAGGCCAGTGGCGAGCGGCTGCCGCTGATCATCAGCGGCACGGTGACCGATGCGTCGGGCCGCCTGCTCAGCGGCCAAACCGTGACCGCCTTTTGGCACAGCGTGCGCCACGCGCGCCCATTGGCCGTGGGCCTGAACTGCGCGCTGGGCGCGGCGCTGATGCGGCCGTACATCCAGGAGATGGCGCGGGTGGCGGGCGACACCTTTATCAGCTGCTACCCGAACGCGGGCCTGCCTAACCCGATGAGTGAGACGGGGTTTGACGAAACGCCCGAGGTCACCTCGCGCCTGCTGCACGAGTTTGCCAAAGAAGGTTTGGTTAACATTGTGGGCGGCTGCTGCGGCACCACGCCAGAGCATATCAACGCGATTCGCTTGGCGGTAGAGCCGCTGGCCGCGCGCGGTGTGCAGCGCGAGTTTTTCTATAAAGAAGCGGCTTGATTTGCCAGCCCGTGGCGGACGACAAAAAACCTGCTAGCCCAAAGCTAGCAGGTGAAAGGTAGCCGCTGAGAGGGCGGCTACAGAGGAGTAAGGTTCGTCGCCAAGGGGGCTTTCACATCCCGTGGTGACTGGTAAATCACTTTTCCTGGAATGCGTCGTGGCAAGTTTTGCAGGAGCCGCCAGCGGCACCTAAGGCTGTTTTGATGGTGTCCAGGTTACCCGTTTTGGCAGCTGCGTTCAAGGCAATCACCTTTTTGCCCATGTCGTCGCTCAATTCTTTGAACTTGGCGCTTTCTTTCCAAATGTCAGGCTTGGCTTTGCCGCCTTCGGTACCGGCACCGAAACCTTGCCATGGCAGAGTGGACATCATGGTGACGATTTCAGCGTTTTGCTGTGCTGCTGCGGCATCGAATGGCGCTTTGCCATTGACCATCGCGCCAATGCGCCCAAAATGGGTGCCCATCACGCGCAGCGCGCTTTGACGGTACTTGATGGCATCTTCGGGTTTGGCAAATTGGGCGGCAGCGGGTAGGGCTGCGCCGAGCGTCAATGCAGCAAGCGTGGCAGCGGCAAAGTGGCTTATTTTCATAAGTGGCTCCTGTCGTAGAAAATAGTTATTGAAAAGTAGACTCAAACACGATGAATCACACGGTGTGAGTTTAGGGGATTTTGAAAGTTCCTGAGTTGTCATATTTCTGGCTTAGGGTTTGTGCGGGGCTTGAGGTCGTCACCTTCACCGCCCGCGCAGCCACCAGGACGACAAGCTGGGCGGCGCGTGGCATGCGCAATCGATATCGCGCACAATGTTGGCTGAACAAGTCGCCTGCGCGAATCCAGCAATCAATTTTTCATCTGAACCTCCATGCCGCCTGTTTATTCCCCAACGGCCACCCGTGCCACCCGTGTGTGGGACCTGCCCACGCGCATTTTTCATTGGTCGTTGTTGCTTTGTATCGTAGGTCTTTTCATCACCGTGAATGTGGGTGGCAACTGGATGCTGTGGCACTTCCGGTTTGGTTATGCGGCGTTCACTTTGCTGCTGTTTCGCCTGGTGTGGGGCATTGTAGGTGGGCGCTGGTCGCGTTTTGCC
>JAYVDN010000493.1:0-14801 GCA_043749385.1 Polaromonas sp. | reverse complement strand
CACCCAAAGCGCTGGACAAGCTGTCAAGCTGCCCATAGCTCATCCAGCGATTCATACAAACAGTGTAGGGGTTGGAGGCATGCCGTTTAAAGCTCTCTTCCAGCATGGCCGTTAATGATCGGTACTGATCGGGCTGAATTCCGTGCGGTACGTTGGCTGGATAGCTTTTAAGCCAAATTTTGTCCATCTTTGTCTCCTAATAGTATTGTCAAATCATTCTAGTTCAGGCCAAGATCCGGTCAAATGGGGAATAGTCGCAGGCGTATCAAATAGGCGGGTCATCCAGTCCCGCTCTCGCCCACTGATGGTGCTTAAAAACCCCGCAGCCCCCGTTCTACTGCGCTGCATCACTGCAAAAGTATCAAAACCGCGCTCTAAGAAGCTTTGCAAGTGCTCAAGCCCGGCAGCGTTGGCTGGGCTGCGCATCATTCGCAACAACATGCGCAATCCTTTAACCCGGGTAATTTTTGCCAGTTCCTCACCTAAATGCTCCACTAAAGCCAGTTGCTCCTCTCGGGCGCCGCGTTGGCCGACGGTACGCCACGCACGGGGGTACTCCGAGCGTATTGCTGCATCTGTTTGCGCGCTCCGTGGCGTAGCAAGTAGTGCTAACGCCATACGATGGTCCAGCTGCTCACTCAGCGCATGTAGCTGCGCTAATGTTGCAGCCAACCGCACAACCGAATGAGGAAACAAACGCTCAATCGCTGGCGCTATGCGAACAAATTGCGCATCTCTTTTTGAAAAATCGCGATCTGCGTATAATTCTTGCAAAAAAAACTGGGCTGCGTTCGCCCAATCACGATGCGCCAGCACATCCGCGTAGCTGCGCTCGAAGCGAAAACACTGCGCACGTTTTACGGCTTGTACCATGGACAGAAGCACAGGCTGTTGGCGCTGTAAATCTTGAAGCTCGTGCACGATGGCTAAAGCAGCGTTGATAGAGTGCCATTGCTTAGAACTCAGTACCTCGGCGCTCTCAACAGTATTGCGGTCTGAAGTAGATGGTGTTGGCATGAGGCGCAGTATTGAGGTGGATTACACTGAGTTCGAAGCACAATTGAAAATATAGCTAGTCTAGCGATATTCTAAGAAAGGTCCGCGGCACATATTGCATAAAACTGGAGCTGGAACGCACCAAGTCTCTTGTGTGGACCTTGAATTGGCGTTGCTCTTCCAGCTCTGCTCCGTATGACTGGATGATTATCGGAACCGGCAAGTGCAACCCACACGGTATGAAAAATCGCCTGAAACCAGTGAATCTACTCTACACCCCAAAGCACAAAGTCTGTACAGTTTAAGGCATGACAAATGCATTGATACAGCGCCTACTCACACTGGGCATGCCACTGCTGTGCTGGACGATAGCGTGGTGGTTATGGCCAGTGAACCCGAACTACGCATTAGGGTGGATGGTGGCCCCTGCGTTAATAACCATGGCGCTGTTGGCGGGCCAATTCGCCATCCTGTTTGTAGTCAATCGCACAGATCCTACGCCGCGCGCCAACCTGCTTGCGCATTGTCGCGCTTGGTGCGGCGAGACGCGTGCTTGCTTGCAAGTGTTTCATTGGTGGCAACCCTTTCGGCGCAACCGGCTAGGCGACAATTTGAGCGTCCGTGTAGGTGGCGAAAATCAACGCGGCATTGTGCTGTTGCATGGATTCTTTTGCAATCGCGCGTTTTGGACGCACTGGATAAAGCGTTTGCAGTTGGAGCAACGGGTATTTATAGCGGTGGATTTGGAGCCAGCATTTGGATCCATTGATTCTTACGCCAGCGTGGTAGGCCGTGCTGTACGACAAGTGCAGCAAGCCACAGGGATGGCACCAGTTATCGTGGGGCATAGCATGGGTGGGTTGGCAGCGCGCGCATGGCTGGCGGCCAATGATGTGAAAGAGCAGGGTGCCGTAGCGGTTCACCGCGTGATTACCTTGGGTACGCCGCACCATGGCACTTGGTTGGCCAGGTTCTCACACACGCTGAATGGAGCGCAAATGCAACGCGCCAGCGGTTGGTTAGATAATCTCGCTATGAATGAAAAAAAACTACAAAAAATTCAATTTACGTGCTTTTTTTCCAATTGCGACAACATTGTGTTTCCGGTTTCATCGGCCAAGCTAGAAGGCGCGGACAATCGACTGGTACTGGGCCGTGGCCACATCGATATGGCCCATGACCCCGAAGTCATTGATGCGTGCTGGGCATTGATGCAGTAGAGATACAGCGTAAATGCTCATACAAGGTTTAACATGCCACTGATCGTTGTAATGGATGATGACGCCGGCACCCGCATGCTGGTAAGCCAAGTGCTTAAAAAAGAAGGCTATGACGTAAAGTCTGCTGAGGACGGCGCCAAAGGCTTGGAGCTTATCCGCGAATTCAAGCCTGATTTGGTGGTGAGCGATGTACAAATGCCTGAGATGGACGGTTTTGCCGTGCTGGAACAGGTGCGTAGCGACCCCGAGCTGGCGGGCACCCCGATCATCTTGCTCACCTCGCTGCAAGATCGCACGAATATGCGCCAAGGTATGACCACTGGAGCGGATGACTACCTCACAAAGCCCTTTGCGCCACAAGAGTTGCGCGAGGCAGTAGCTGCACAGTTAAATAAACTGGTTCGCGCGGAAACCATGCGCGCCCATGTGGTTGACGCCGCAGTGATGGAGGCACTCGAAGAGCAACGCCATAAGATCAGCAAGCTCTACGAAAACAGAATGGCTAAATCTCTCAGCGAGCAATGGCCAGACGGTGGTCTGGTCAATGAGAACGAGAAATTCAACAGCGCTACGGTGCTCTATGCAGACATGCGTGACTACGCCAACTGGACGCAGCGCTTGTCCAGCGCCGAACTTGGTGACGTGGTGCAGCAGTTCTACAGCAACGTGGGCGATACTGTGCATCTCTTTGGCGCCCACCATATGCAATTTGTGGGTGACGGTATGCTGTGTGCGTTTGTAGACGCTGGCGACACCCAGTCTGTTAACCACGGCCTGCGCGCCGTACGCGCTGCTGTAGGGCTCACAGATGCGACCCGCCGAATAGACGTTTACGTCAAGCAGCGTTTCGGCGACAGAGGCTTGCCCTCTTTTATGCTCAGTGTTGCGCTGCACAGCGGCCCTATAGCGTTTGCAAAATTGAGTGGACTTTTTGGCGGCATGGGAAGTACGACCCCTGTGGGTGATTCAGTCACGGTTGCCTTGAAAATGTTTGCGGGCCAACCAGCACTCGATTGGACGATTGCCGCTAGTGTGCAAACCGCGCGCCTCGTGACCGGAGCGGTCCGAACAGGGCGGCGCGCAATGGTTGTCTTGCCAGGCAGAAACATGCCTGCCGATACAGTAGAAATTGTAGGATTTCAATGACGCAGTTGTCCGACGGGCAACTGCATAGCGAGTTTGATTCCTTGGAGAATAAGGTGCAAGCCAAGCGGGTACGGACGTGGTCGCTGCGCACGATTTTCATATCCAGCCTCCTGTTCTTTTGTGTCGTACCTGCTGCATTGGTGGGTTCGGTACTTTATCGCAGTAACGTGGATGCGGTAGATGCATTGTCAGAAAAGATAGTGAATGATGTCACGCGCCAGATACAGCTTGACACCGAAGAGCATATGGGCCAGGCGCATATCATTTTCAATGGTCTGGTTCAGCAGCAGCCTAGCGAGGCCGACATACTGCACGCACGTCAAATGCTGCTCAACCCCGCTTTGTTTGAGCAAAGCGCGTTTGCCATGACGCGCATGATACCCAACGTGTCCTATATGTACCTGGGCACTGCCAACGGCGAGTTTTTGGGCGTGGAAGCGGTACCCCAGGGTACCAGCAGCGTAATGCGTGTAGGTGTGCGTGCAGCGGGGGATGAAGGGCGGCGCTACTTCAACGCCCAAGCCCCCGGAGATCGCAGTCAAGCTTTGACTACAGAAGCCAAAAACTACGAGCCAAGAGGTCGGCCTTGGTATCTGACGGCAACGCAACGCAAGGGTCGTGCATTCACCTCTGTTTATCCCTCCGCCTCAAAAAAACAATTACTGATTACGTTGTCGCAGCCCATCTATGGTGATGACGGTGGTGTGTTAGGCGTGTTTGCGATCGACCTGTTTCTCAAGCGTTTGTCCGAGTCGTTGCAAGCCATGGTGATCAGCCCCAACGGCAGCGCATTTTTAGTGGATGAACAAGGCTTTTTGGTAGCCAGTTCTGCAGGGGATGCGCTATTTACTGAAGCGCAAGACAAGCTCAACCGCGTCAAGCCTGATCAAAGTAGCAGCCCCACTATTCGCAACGCCTATGCAGTCACCGCTTCCCGCCTGGGCAAGACCCTGGATGGATCGGTACAAAGGGTTGGGTTCTCCAGCCGAGCAGGCCAAGGCGATGATGCTTTGATCGTGTCCTTGCTACCCTTTGGCGAAAGTCTCGGACTTCGCTGGAGCCTGGTAGTGGCCGCACCAGAAAGCGATTTTGCAGCGCAATCGCAGGCCGCGTTGGCAAAGACGGTGGGGGTGATGGTGCTGGCGTTGGCAGCCGCCGCAGCATTGGCCACTTGGTTAGCTTACCGTTTAACGCGACGTTTTAGCGGCTTAGCGCGAGCGGCAGAGCAGTTGGGTCGTGGTGAAGTGCCCGAGCCGCAGCGCAACGCACGCATCCGTGAGGTGTACCGGTTATCCAAAGTGATGCGTAGCAGCGCGCAGGAGATTGTGCGTAACCGCGCCGCCATTGAAGGTCAAGCCGTGGCTTTGCGCGATGCCAATGAGCACTTGGAAGAGCGGGTATCGCTGCGCACGGCAGAGCTGGAGGCCTCGCGCGAAGAGGCGCTGAGCGCCGCGCGTGCCAAGGCCTCATTTTTAGCGACCATGAGCCACGAAATTCGCACCCCACTGAACGGCGTGGTGGGGATGACCACCCTGCTGGCAGACACACAGCTCAACCCCGAGCAACGTGACTACGTGCACACCATGCGCGTTTCCAGCGACCAACTGCTGGGTGTCATCGACGACATTTTGGATTTCTCCAAAATTGAATCCGGCAAACTGGATTTAGAGAACGAGCCGCTGAACTTGCAAGCCACCATAGAAGAGGCCTGCGACATCGCAGCACCTCGCGCGCGCGAGAAGGGCCTGGAACTGATGGTCGATATAGGCGACCACGTACCTGTGTGGGTGCGCGGCGACGTGACCCGTCTACGCCAAGTACTGCTGAACTTTATCAACAACGCTATCAAATTTACCGAGCGTGGCCAGGTCATCGTAGCGGCCACTTTGCTGCAAGATTTTGCACCAGGGCATGGGGCCGTTTTGGAATTTCGCGTCAAGGACACGGGCATTGGTGTTGCACTGGACCGGCAGTCTGCATTGTTCCAGTCATTTACCCAGTTGGACGCTTCTACCACCCGCAAATACGGTGGAACCGGCCTGGGCTTGGCGATCTGCAAGCGCTTGGCGCAGACCATGGGAGGTGATGTAGGCGTCGAGTCTAGCCCTGGCGTGGGCTCTACATTCTGGTTTACCGCATGCTTTGCCTATGCCGATACGCCCCATCAGTCGCAGTCCTCCGTATTTGAGATGGCGAGTTTGCATGGCAAACGCGTTGCGGTAGTAGACGACACCGCCTTGAATCTGCGAATTTTAGACAAACAGCTGAAGCGTTACGGCATGCGTGCGGTGTTGTTTGAGCGCGCACAGCCTGCACTGGATTGGTTGGCCCATCATGCGGTAGACGTGATAGTGACCGACATGCATATGCCCACTATGGACGGCCATAGCTTTGCAGTGCTGGTGCGCAAGCAGACCCCTGATATCCCCATCGTGCTGCTAACCTCAGGCACATTGCCCACTGGGGATGCGGCTAAAGTGTTTGACGCGAAGTTGCTCAAACCCTACCGGCAATCGCAATTGTTTGATACCCTTATCCGTATAACGGCTACGCAAACCGCAACCAAACCTGCGCAGGCTGCGCGTGAGGTGCAGGCCAAGAACCAACGCATTTTGGTAGCAGACGATAACGCTGTGAACCTCAAAGTAGCCTTGGCTATGCTGGGCAAACTTGGCTACGAAGCGGCAACGGCCCTCAACGGCCGTGAAGCGGTGGAGTTGGTGGCCCAGTCATTGCGTCCAGGTTCCAAGCCCTATGCTGCTATTTTGATGGACGCCAATATGCCCGTCATGGATGGCTTTGAAGCTGCGCAGTTGATCTTGTCGGTTCACGGCGGCGCCGCGCCGCCTATCATCGCTTTGACTGCATCGGTGTTAGAGGAAGACCGCAAACGCTGTATTGACGCTGGTATGCTGGGATTTTTACCTAAACCACTGCACATGGACGACCTGTCAGAGGCCCTGGCGCGGTATGCCGTTGAGATGCCTATTGCTGCAAAAAAAATAGCTGTCCGCGCAGATTACGAAGGCACCCGTGCACTAAACACCACCCAATCCGAGGGGGTGCTAATGAACTGGAGCCGACTGGAGCAGTTCAAAGAATTTGACGACGAAGATCGCAGCATGGCGCGGGAGGTGATTGCACTGTTTGTCGCCGACGCACCCCATCGCGCACAAGCTATTTTGCATGCCTACCAAGCCGCAGACGGCGCTGCACTGTCGCGCGCCGCCCATGCGCTCAAGGGCGCTGCATCCAATGTAGGTGCCAGTGCATTGGCAGACGCCTGCTTTGCGTTGGAACAGGCGTGCATTCAAGGCGTGTGGCCCAAAAACGCCGCGAGCCAAGTCGCCTTGTTGGCAGAGCTGTCTGATAAAACGCTGAATGCGCTACAAAGCTTGACTCTGTGAACGGTAAAGCAGGGTTTAATCCGCTCCATTTCGCCAATTAAGCTGCGGTGCGTTGCGCAAGCTGTTTGTAGTATGGCGTGAAATCTGGACTCGTTAAAGCGAGCAGTGCGTCAAAACTATCAATCACAAAGTACTGTGATTGGTAGCAGTCTATCTTGTAGCTAGAGGTCATACAGTCAAGGAGATCGGCCGGTGTTTGAAGGGCCGTGCGAAGCGGCTCCTTTGATGTGATGCTGTGCGCCAGCTCTCCACTGCTGCTTAAAATGCCAGCCCCATAGGCACGCAGTGGACCATTGACCAAGCCGCCTTCGCGCAGCAAGCCAAACTCAATCGTGTACCAGTACAGTCGCGACAGCATCTCTTCCGCGCCCTTGATTTGCGCACCACCGTGCTCCAGCGCGTGGGCTTTGAGCGCGCCTTGGCCGTAGGCCTGAATATGGTCGGCATAGCTTTTGTCAAACAGCAGTGGCACATGGCCAAACAGATCGTGGAACAGATCGGGCTCGACAATGTAGTCAAACTCCTCGGGTGTGCGCAGCCAGGTGGTGACGGGGAATTTCCGCTCAGACAGTAGGGTAAAAAACGGTACCTCGGGTATCAGGCCTGGCACCCCCACCAGTTGCCAGTCCGTGGCGTGCATTAGACGGGTGTTGATGTCTTCAAAGCGTGGAATGCTGCTGCTGACACCTAGTTGCGGCAGCGCATTGATAAACGCTTGGCAGGCCACACCCGGCAGCAGCGCCGACTGGCGCGCATACAGCTGTGCATAGGTGTCGTGGTCTTGCGCGGTGTAAGCGGCGTAGTTTTGCTCGCAGGTGTAGTCGGCGCGTGCCTGGGTGTAGTCGCCACGCGGCGGACGCTCTGACTGCCCATAGATAACGGGTGTGACTGCCATACCGTCTCAAGTCTTGACCAACACGCCACGGCGCATTTGGTCCAGCTCAATGCTTTCAAACAGCGCTTTGAAGTTGCCCTCGCCAAAGCCTTCGTTGCCTTTGCGCTGGATGAACTCAAAGAAGATGGGGCCGAGCTGATTTTCACTGAAAATTTGCAGCAACAGTTCGCCCTTGGTGCCGTCCATCAAGATGCTACGGCTTTGCAGCTCGGCCACGTTTTCGCCGTGGCCCGGAATGCGCTTGTCCAGCAGCTCGTAGTAGGTCTCGCCGGTGCTCAGCAGCTTCATGCCGCTCATTTGCAGCGCGTCAACGCTGGTTAGCAGGTCTGTGGAGCCCAGCGCGATGTGTTGAATGCCTTCACCATGGTAACGGTCGAGGTACTCTTGAATTTGCCCTGCTTTCTCATTACCTTCTTCATTGATCGGTATGCGGATTTGCCCACACGGGCTGGTCATGGCTTTGCTTTTCACGCCGGTGGCTTGGCCTTCAAAGTCAAAATAGCGCACTTCTTTAAAGTTAAACAAACGCTCGTAAAACCCCGCCCACTCTTGCATGCGGCCCCGGTGCACGTTGTGGGTCAGGTGGTCGATATACGTCAGGCCGTGACCGCTAGGGTTCAGGTCGGCAGCGGTGATGCCGGGCAAAGGCGCAAAGTCCACGTCGTAGAAGCTGATGTCCCCGAGCGCCGGAGTTTGCGGCTTGCCACAGCCGTCCAGCACCGCGTTTTTACCTCGCCACTTGTCCACCAAATAAATCAACGAATCACCAATACCTTTGATGGCCGGAATGTTCAGCTCGCCAGGGCCAGCTTGGTCCGCATAGCCCCAAGCCCCCAGCGACTTGGCGCGCTCGTACGCCGCCTTGGCATCTTGCACTCTAAAAGCAATAGCGCAGATTGATGGCCCATGCGCCCGCGCAAAGCGTTGGGCAAAACTGCCCTGCTCGGCGTTCACGATAAAGTTAATACCGCCTTGCCGGTACAGCGTCACGTTCTTATGCCGATGCTTGGCAATCGGCTTGAAACCCATGCGCTCAAACAGCGCCCCCATCGCCTGCGGATCGGGCGCGGCGTATTCGATAAATTCAAAACCAGCCGTGCCCATCGGGTTGTCCCAAGATTTAGTCATTTGCGCGTCCTTGTCTCTCGAAAGTTGCGGTTGCGTAGTTATAGTGCGGGCCAACGGTAGAAACAACCGGGGTCAGATCAAAATTCATGAAAACTATCTCTCCGACGAGAAGCCGCACTTAACGAAATTTTGCTCTGACCCCAGTTGTTTCGGCACCACCGCGACCACCTTGGCACTGTACATCCCCCTCATAGCAATATTCCAGCCTTATGAAGCGCTAAAATCCGTAAAACGCAATAAACCTGCAAATTATGGAAAATCAAGCACTCGACAAGCTAGATGCCAACATCCTGCGCATCTTGCAGCAAGATGGCCGCAAAACCTACGACCTGATCGCGGCTGACGTAGGCCTCTCAGCCAGCGCCGTGCTGCGCCGCGTCAAACGCATGGAAGACACCGGCATCATCGAGCGCTATGTAGCCCTCGTCAAGCCCGAGTCGGTAGGGCTAGGGCTGACGGCCTACATCAACGTGCGTCTGGAAAAGCACACCGAGAGCCACAAACGCAACCCCATGGACCTGTTTCGCGCCAGCGTGCAAACCTGGCCCGAGGTGGTAGAGTGCGCGGCTCTGACCGGCGAGATGGACTACCTGCTGCGCCTGGTCGTCAAAGACATGCGCGCCTACAGCCACTTCATCATGGACACCTTGCTCAAACACCCCAGCGTGCAAGACTGCAAAACCAGCTTCATGCTGGACCAGGTGAAATGGACCACAGCGGTGCCAGTGTAGGGGACATTCAAATTGAGACTCATCGCTACAAAACAAGCGCTATTTATTTCATAGCTGCTCTCGCGATATTCTATTGGTCTGCAGCCCGATAAGTGTCTAAAAAATGGCAAAAAAAATGGCAAATTCACGATTTTCAGCGGATTTTCAGGCTCCGGAAGCCTCCGGGCGCTCTAAAGCGGTGATTTTGACCAGATTTTTTAGGTGTCAATCAGCCTGCAGGCCCATAGAATATCGCGGGAGCAGCTACGGTTTTTGTAGTGCTTTCAGGCGCTTGACTGGAGGTAGTCCTTGCCTTAAGTAGGGCTCTCTAACAAGTTGATGGCGTGAATACGGGTTTTCCCTTACATTGACGGCATGGTTGATTCAAAAGCACTTATCCAAGCCACGCTAGGAGCGGGGATGGAGTTTTTTCATGCGCCGCCTAGCTACACCGGCAAGGCCAGCGAGGCAGACACGCGCGCCAAGCCGCTCGTTGTGCCTATCCGTTCCCTAGGCCCGAACCACCGCGAGCGGATTACCCAGCATTTGCTCGCCCTTAGCCCACAAGACCGCTACCTGCGCTTTGGCTACGCCGCGCAAGAGGCGCAGATTCGCGCCTACGCCGACAAACTAGACTTTGCGCGCGACGAGATTTACGGCATCTACAACCGCTCCTTAATGTTGATTGCCATGGCGCACCTAGCTTTTGCGGCTGAGTCGCAGTGCGAAAACTGCGCCGAGTTTGGCGTCTCGGTGCTCAGCGAGGCGCGGGGTAATGGCTATGGCACTCAGCTGTTTGACCGTGCTATCACCCATGCCCGTAACAAAGGGGTAGATTTGATGTTTATCCACGCCCTGAGTGAGAATGTGCCGATGCTCAAAATAGCCCGCAACGCAGGGGCCCTGGTGGAGCGCGATGGCAGCGAGACGGAGGCCTACCTCAGGCTGCCGCCTGGAGACCTGGACAGCCGGTTCACCGAGGCCGTAGAAGACAGGTTGGCTGAGGTGGACTTTCAGCTGAAGCTGCAAGCCAAGCGGTTTTGGGGGTTTTTGTCGCAGGTGCAAGAGGTCCGGTGCGGGGTGCGCGAAGGGCGGCATAAATCAGCTGAGTAATGGACCAAGGGGTAATGGACCAAGGAGTAATGGACCAAGGAGTGATGGACTAAGCGAGCGCCCAAATAGCGCTTGTTGGTACTTAGAGCTCAATACCTAGGCGCCAACCGCAGCCCGATAGGCCAAGTCACACAAATACGCTATCCTAGAGGGCTGTTTAACTACCGCACACCATCGCCGTGTCAGATCCCCATCCTAGTGGGCCAGCGCCTTTGCTGGCTACCAAAGCCTTTGTGGGCGGCGCTACGCTACCCAAGCCGCCCCCCAAGCATGAAGACAAGCGCGGCTTTTTGCAAAAGCTGGCTGAGTTTATCCATCCCGGCCCCGACAGCACTGCAGAGCTGATCGAAACCCTGGCCGAGGCGCAAGACAACCATATCATCAACGCCGAGAGCCGCGCCATGCTGGAGGGCGTGATCCGCATGGCCGACATGACGGCGGGCGACGTGATGGTGGCCGCGCCGCGCATGGACACCATCAACATCGACGCCCCGTTTGAAGAGATGATCCACGCCATTATCGACACCGCGCACTCGCGCTTTCCGGTGTACGAGAAAGACCGCGAAAACATCATTGGCATCTTGATGGCCAAAGACCTGCTCAAGCTGCAGCGCGCGCCCGAGCTAAATTTGCGCGCCCTGCTGCGCCCGGCGGTGTTTGTGCCGGAGAGCAAGGGGCTGAACGATTTGCTGCGCGAGTTCAGAGGCAACCGCAACCACTTGGCTATCGTGATTGACGAGTTTGGCCGCACGGCAGGGCTCATCACGATTGAAGACGTTTTAGAGCAAATCGTGGGAGAGATTGAAGACGAATTTGACGATGCTGGCGAGGACGAAGGTGATATCTACGCCTTGGCCGACAAAACCTACCGCGTCAGCGGGGACACCGCCATTGACCGGGTGGACGAGGCTTTTGGCGTCACGCTGAAGGCGCATGACCAGGAAGAGTTTGACACCGTCGGCGGCCTGATCGCGCATGAGATGGGCCATGTGCCCAAGCGCGGCGAGCGCTGCCTGCTGGCCAACCTGAACTTCACGGTGCTACACACCAAAGGCGGCGCGGTGAAGTGGTTCAAGGTCTCGCCGCAGGAGCACTCCGCTTGAAGCTGCTGTGGCTGGCTCTGGTGGCGACCATTGCGGGCTACGCCCACGCCTGCGCCATCGCCTCGCCATGGGACGGACAGCCGGTGTGGTGGCTGCAAATTGCCGCCTTGTCTGTACTGGTGGCCACGCTGCACAGCGCGGCAGGCGTTAGAAGTGCAGCCTTTTTAGGCTGGCTATTTGCCACCACGTGGCTGTCAGGCAGCGTGTGGTGGCTTTACACCTCCATGCACAATTTTGGCGGCTTAGCGTCTGAGCTGGCGGTGCTGGCGGTGCTGGCGCTATGCGGGGCTTTAGCCCTTATTTATTCAGTAGCCACAGCATTCTTTAAGCACTTTGGGCTGCTGGCCCAACGAAATATCGCGGGAGCAGCTATTATTTTTGCAGCATGCTGGTTGTTTGCCGAGCTGGCCCGGGACAGCTGGTTTACAGGGTTCCCCTGGGCAGCCGGCGGTTATGCCCATGTGGACGGCCCGCTGGTGCTGTGGGCCGACACGGTAGGCGTCTACGGCATTGGGTTTTTAGCGTCAGTATTGGCCGCGCTGCTCGGTGCTTTGCTGGCGGGGGCTTTTCCACGCCGCTGGGCTGGACCAGGCTTCGCTGTGGGCAGCGTGCTGAGCGCCGTTGTACTGGCCTTGGCAGGTGGGCTGTATGTAGCGCACCAAGGTCACCGCGGCGCTGTGTCTGGGCAACCAACCACTGTGGCGCTCTTGCAAGGCAATATTCCCCAAGGCGAGAAATTTGATAACTCCAAGGGCATCCCGCTGGCACTGGACTGGTATGCGCAGCAGCTTGCGCTGGCCACCGCCACCATGGTGATAGCGCCCGAGACCGCCATCCCCGTCTTGCTGCAGCAACTCCCGGAGACCTATTTCCAAAACCTGACGAAGCGCTTCAAAACCGGTAGCCAAGCCGCGTTGATCGGCGTGCCCTTGGGCGGCTATGCCGACGGCTATACCAACTCCGCCATGGGCCTGAAACCCGGGCAAAACGAGTCCTATCGCTACGACAAACACCACTTGGTGCCCTTTGGCGAGTTCATTCCACCCGCTTTCAAATGGTTCACGCAGATGATGAACATCCCGCTGGGCGACTTTAACCGGGGCGCGGTGGGCCAGCTCAGCTTTGCGCACGCAGGCCAGCAATGGGCACCCAATATTTGCTACGAAGACCTGTTTGGCAGCGAGCTGGCCGCCCGCTTTAAAGACCCAGCCACTGCCCCCACGGTACTGGTAAACATGAGCAACATCGGCTGGTTTGGCAACAGCATCGCCATCGACCAGCACCTGCACATCAGCCGCATGCGTGCCATGGAGCTAGGCCGCCCCATGGTGCGCGCCACCAACACGGGCCCCACGGTCATCATCGACCACCACGGTCAAGTCACCCACAGCCTGCAGCGCTATACCCGGGGTGTGCTGGTGGGCGAGGTGCAAGGCCGCACCGGCATTACGCCCTATGCGGCGTGGGCGTCGCGCTTTGGGCAGTGGCCTCTATGGCTGTTTGCCATAGGCATTTTGCTGGTGGCGTTTGGGTTGAAGAGATCAGAGTCGTGAAGTTACTTCGAATGCTCGCTAGATAAGGGCGTTACCAGACTTACAGTTGTACCTCCTGGCGAGGATTCCACCGCGAACTTTGCGCCTATTTGCTTTGCGCGCAGCGCCATATTGCGCAGTCCCTCGCCCGTCGGTTGGGTTGGCGCACCAAAGCCGCCACCGTAGTCACGCACTCTGATTGCGTAGCTGCCCCGTTCCAGCGTGCCCGTAATGTCTAGTTGGCAGCTCTGAGAGTGCTTGAGCGCATTGGAGACCGCTTCATTCACAATGCGTAGCGTGTGCAAGATGGCCTGTGGCGTCAGGCTGTTGTCGGGTACCTCGTCAAAGCGCCACTTCAAGGCCATGCCCGCAGCCTCCAGCCGAGGTTGCAAGCGGTAGCGGTAGTTGCCCAGCACCGTTAAAAAATCATCTGCTGTAGGTTTGAGTGATTCGATGGAAAAGCGCAGCTCGTCTAAGCATTCTTGCAATATCTCGTTCATGCTTTGCGCGCTTAAGGTGCCGCTCTGCGCCATTTTCAATGACGCAATCAGTTGTGCACCCAAGCCGTCGTGCATGTCGCGCGTGAACCGCTCTCGTTCCGTGGCGACAGCTTCATCGCGTTGCATTTCTCGCACGCGCTCGTAAGCCGTTGATATTTCTTGTTCGCGTGCCGCAACGCGCTTGCTGAGATGTCGATTCAGCGCCAGCGTGCGCAGGCGAATGCGCGCATAACGGCGCACAATCGCCCACGCCATGGCAAAGATCAGCGGGATCGGAATGTAAGCCGCGTTATAGATGTCCATGGTGGCAGAAAAAGTCCAGTTGGCAAATACCGCCAGTGCGCTGGTTAACACGGTCAGCAGCGTCCCGATACATAGAACGCCACTGGCGGTGTCGCGTCGCCGCCACCACGCCAGCGCAAGCACCCACTGAATATAAAGACCTAAACAAAGCGCAAGTATTTGTATGACGAAGGTGTAACGGGCATACGGCACACTTTCCTCGAACAGCGCAAAGGCCAGCAACGCGCTGAGGATGACAAAGCCCATGAGCAACCGGTCCTTGACGCGGGTGCGGGTCTTGGTCATCTCAAGACTAAACTGCACCAATGCGGCAACCCAGCATGACAAGTAAAACGTGTTGAAGTGGTGGTGGATTGTGAAAGGCAGGATGGGTGCCGTGGTCACAAATCCGGTCCAAAGAAAAAGGCTGTTGGTGATGGCGAACAAGCTAAACCACAGCAAGGCCGGAAAGTCCCGGTCGTACAACCAAAAGCAGAACGACACCACCGCCAGTATGGCCAGCAGCGTCGTCATAAAACGAACGCCAAAAACGCGCACCAAATGGCGTTTGTCAAAAATTGGCCCCACGTCGTCCAGTGCGCCCATCCACACCGAACTCATCACTAGCGTATTGGAGGGCGCGGTAAAAATGCTGATATCAACGTATTGACTGTCCGCAGGTAATGGGTGCGGCAGGGCTATCAGTTGCGGCGCGCGATTGGTGGTGCTGTGCGGTGTGTTGGCGTGGCGGGACGTAAATATCTGAACG
>JAYVDN010000492.1:0-3171 GCA_043749385.1 Polaromonas sp. | reverse complement strand
AGTTCTGGATCAATTTTTCATAAATCTTGATCTCTTCAGTCACCCGTAGACAGTAGGGCACTTTGACAATATAAATCCGGTCTAAAAACGCTTCGTTGTTTTTGTTGTTCTTGAAAGCCTTCCATTCGCTCTCGTTAGAGTGCGCCATCACGATGCCATCGAACGGAATCGCGCCAAAGCCCTCGGTGCCTTTGAAGTTGCCCTCTTGGGTGGCAGTAAGCAGCGGGTGCAGCACCTTGATGGGTGCTTTGAACATTTCCACAAACTCCAGCAGCCCCTGGTTGGCCAAGCACAGCCCACCCGAGTAGCTGTAGGCATCAGTGTCGTCTTGGGCGAAGGTTTCCAGCTTGCGAATGTCTATCTTGCCCACCAAGGCAGAGATGTCCTGGTTGTTTTCGTCACCCGGCTCGGTCTTGGTGATGCCGCACTGCTTGAGAATGGAGGGAAAGCGTTTGACGACTTTGAACTTGCGAATATCCCCGCCGTATTCCTCCAGCCGCTTGACGGCCCAAGGCGACATGATGCGCTGAAGATAGCGCGGCGCAATGCCAAATTGCGCTTGCAGCACGGGCGCATCTTCCAGGTTGTTAAACAGCCCCAGCGGCGACTCATTGACGGGTGAGTCTTTCAGCGCATAAAACGGCACCTGCTCCATCAGTTGCTTGAGGCGCTCTGCAATGGACGATTTGCCGCCACCCACAGGCCCCAGTAAATACAAAATTTGTTTTTTCTCTTCCAGGCCTTGGGCGGCGTGGCGAAAGTAGGCGACGACTTGCTCAATTGGGTCTTCCAGCCCGTAAAAATCACGGAAGGCGGGATAGATTTTGATGACCTTGTTGCCAAAGATGCGCGACATGCGCTGGTCGCTGTGGGTGTCAAACATCTGGGGCTCGCCGATGGCCGCCAGCATGCGCTCGGCTGCCGTGGCATAGGTCAGAGGATCTTTTTTGCACGTATTGAGATAGTCCTCAATCGACAGCTCCTCTTCGCGCGATTGCTCGTAACGATTTAGAAAATTGCGAACGATATCCATAAAACCTCCTTTGCAGTCAATGCTTTAAAAGTCCCACCGCTCTAGGATGCCACAAGCGCTCTATGTTGACCAGCTTGCAAGGTTTAAATTACTTGGCATTGCGTAAATTTATGCACCAGTGGTAGACCATAAGCCAGGTCAAAAGTTTCATTTTGTATGGGGGCTTGCCTTTGCTCGCGTTCTGTGTTTTGCTGACATTGCTGCGTTGCAGCAATGTGGTACGCTGAGATGTCGTTGTTTTCACAATAGAGTTATTAATTTCCATATCGTGAAATATTGATGATGTTGCAATGCCGCATTTTTTCTCAATATAGAAAATACGACTTTATATTGTGAAATTAGTCTGTAACTTGTTGATTTTAAAGAGTTTAGAATTACTCTTCTATAAGACATAAGATTTGCATAAAGTCTTATAGAAGACTTATAGTTACCCCATCGGCTTTCGATACTGTGTCTTTCAATTTATCCACCTTTAAGGAGTGACTCATGAGTGCTAACTGGACAACCCTCTCCCGCGCTGAGCAAATCGCACAACTGGAAAAAGACTGGGCCACCAACCCCCGTTGGAAGGGCATCAAGCGCGGCTACAGCGCTGCTGACGTCGTCAAGCTGCGCGGCTCTGTCGCCATTGACCACACCTTGGCCCAACGCGGTGCCGAAAAGCTGTGGAGCCTGATCAATACGGAACCTTTCGTGAATACCTTGGGCGCGCTCACCGGCAACCAGGCCATGCAGCAAGTCAAAGCTGGCCTCAAGGCCATCTACCTGTCTGGCTGGCAAGTCGCGGGCGACGCCAACAGCAATGGCGAAATGTACCCGGACCAGTCGCTCTACAGCGTGGACAGCGTGCCAAAAGTTGTTAAGAAAATCAACGCCACGTTCACCCGTGCGGACCAGATCCAGTGGGCCGAAGGAAAAAACGTAGGCGACGAAGGCTATGTCGACTACTTCGCCCCTATCGTGGCCGATGCTGAAGCCGGCTTTGGCGGCGTGCTCAACGCATTTGAACTGATGAAGTCGATGATCGAAGCAGGCGCTGCAGGCGTGCACTTTGAAGACCAGCTGGCTGCTGCCAAAAAATGCGGCCACATGGGCGGCAAGGTCCTCGTGCCTACCCGCGAAGCCGTAAGCAAGCTGGTAGCCGCCCGTTTGGCCGCTGACGTGATGGGCACCTCCACCATCTTGCTAGCCCGCACCGACGCAGAAGCCGCCGACCTGGTGACCAGCGACGTGGACGATATCGACAAGCCGTTCATGACCGGCGAGCGCACGGTAGAAGGTTTTTACCGCAGCAAAAACGGCTTGGAGCAAGCTGTCAGCCGCGGCCTGGCCTACGCCCCGTACGTGGACTTGCTGTGGTGCGAAACCGGCACGCCAGACCTGGCCTTTGCCAAGGCTTTTGCCGACGCCATCCACGCCAAGTTCCCAGGCAAGCTGCTGAGCTACAACTGCTCGCCCTCGTTTAACTGGAAGAAGAACCTGGACGACGCCACCATTGCCAAGTTCCAGCGCGAGTTGGGAGCCATGGGCTACAAGTTCCAGTTCATCACACTGGCCGGTTTCCACAGCCTGAACCACAGCATGTTCGAGCTGGCCTACGGCTACGCCCGCAACAACATGACCGCGTTTGTCGAGCTGCAAGAAAAAGAGTTTGCCGCTGCTAGCAAAGGCTTTACCGCTGTGAAGCACCAGCGCGAAGTGGGCACCGGTTACTTTGACTCCGTGACCACCACCATCGAAGCCAATGCCTCTACCGCAGCGCTCAAGGGTTCTACGGAAGATGAGCAGTTCTTTGACAAGAAGCACGCGTAATTGCTTGCAGGACTGGCTGCACTGAGAGGTGTGGTTGGTCAGTGATTGGTAAAAAGCCCGCAGAGTGATTTGCGGGCTTTTTTTGCGTGCATGCGGTGTCTGCGTAGTGGTGTGATTGTACTTATGGTCGATATCCTGTTTAGTCTGAGTTTGTCTTGCGATGTCTTGTACTGGATCAGGCCGACGGTGCACTTAGCTCCGCGGCTGTCCCCCGTTGCGGCCTAGGGCCGCGTCCTCCTCCATTATGCCGCTGCGCTAAGTGCACCATCGACCTGATCTTGAGAAGTAGTTGGCGATCCACCGCTGTAGCCACAACCGTCCCACTA
>JAYVDN010000491.1:0-3853 GCA_043749385.1 Polaromonas sp. | reverse complement strand
ACGAGATCCACCCCGGTGAAGACCTGCACGATGGTGAAACCTATGAGATGTTTTTAGACCGCGTCAACAACCACAAGCGCGCCTGCCTGCTGTACGACCCGAGCCACTTTGTATTGCAGCAGCTTAACTACCTGGACTACATCGACTACTACCACCAGCGCATCAAAATCTTCCACGTCAAAGACGCTGAGTTCAACCCCACTGGCAAGCAAGGTGTGTACGGCGGCTACCAGCCGTGGGTCAAACGGGCAGGGCGCTTCAGGTCGCTAGGCGATGGACAGGTAGACTTTGCGGCCATCTTCTCCAAGATGGCGGGCTATGACTTTGCGGGCTGGGCGGTGCTGGAGTGGGAGTGCTGCATCAAACACCCAGAAGACGGCGCGCGGGAAGGCGCGGCGTTTATCAAAGACCACATCATTCGCGTAGCAGAGCGTGCGTTTGACGACTTTGCCGGGGGCGCGGTGGACACGGCTGCGAATCAAAAGATGCTGGGCATTGTTTAGCGCCCGCGCCTACCTATGCAAACCAGCGAGCAAGCCAGGAGCCAAGTATGACGATGGAACCTTCATCAAACACAGCGGCCCCACGGCGCATTCGCCTGGGCATGGTGGGCGGCGGGCAGGGCGCATTCATCGGCGGCGTGCACCGCATGGCCGCGCGCCTGGACGACCGCTACACCCTGGTGGCTGGCGCGCTGTCGGCAGACGCTGCCCGCGCCCACGCCAGCGCCGCCGAGCTGCTCATCGCCGCCGACAGAAGCTACGCAAGCTACCAAGACATGGCCCACGCCGAGGCGGCGCTGGACGACGGCATCGACATCGTGGCCATCGTCACACCCAACCATCTGCATAGCCCCATTGCCAGCGCCTTCCTCGACGTGGGCATCCACGTGATTTGCGATAAACCCATGACCACCACCTTGGCCGAGGCGCTGGAGCTGGTGCAACGCGTGCGGCAAAGCCAATGCCTCTTTGCGCTAACGCACAACTACAGCGGCTACCCCATGGTGCGCCAGGCGCGTGAGATGGTGGCTGCGGGCGAGCTGGGCGAGGTGCGCGTGGTGCAGGCCGAGTACCCGCAAGACTGGCTGAGCACCGCATTGGAAGCCACAGGCCAAAAGCAAGCCGTGTGGCGGGCCGACCCCGCGCAGGCCGGGGCAGGTGGATCGCTGGGCGATGTGGGCACGCATGCCGAGCATTTGGCGCGCTTCATATCGGGCCTGGAACTGGCCGAGGTGAGCGCCGATCTGTCCAGCTTTGTGCCCGGCAGGCAGCTGGACGACAACGCCCATGTGCTGCTGCGCTACACCAATGGCGCGCGCGGCATGCTGTGGTCTAGCCAGGTAGCGCCGGGCAATGAGAACAGCCTGAAGGTGCGCATCTACGGCAGCAAAGCCGGGCTGGAGTTTAGGCAAGAAAACCCCAACCAGTTGTGGTTCACCCCGCTGGGCCAGAGCCCGCGTTTGCTCACGCGCGGGAGTGCTGGCAATGGCGCAGCCGCAGGCCACGCCACGCGCATTCCTGCAGGCCACCCGGAGGGCTATCTGGAAGGCTTTGCGCAGATCTACAAAGACGTGGCCGACCAGTTGCAGGCCCGCTGGGCAGGCACTGCGCCCAACCCGCTGGCCTGCTGGGTGCCCACGGTGGAAGACGGGGCGCGCGGCATGAAGTTTATCGAGGCCGTGGTGGAGTCCAGCCGCGCCAATGGCCGCTGGACCAGTGCGCGTTTGAATCTTGCGTTGTAGACGTCTCTCAGGCGCAGCCTATGGCCTCGGTTTGATGATGTCTCTTGAAGATGCCGCTCAAAGTGGGTTGGCTGGCGGCAGCTCGGGAATTTGTGCTGCAAAAATCCTGCGAAATCACGCGACCCGCTCAGTAGCGCCCAGAAGGCTATCCCCGCGCCTTTCTCCAGATTTTTCATCACAAACACGCCGAACTACCGCTGAAGTGCTGTGGTGTCACTCATTTGCACGCTGAAGTGTCAAGTTTGAAGCTGTTTAGCTCTCTAGCCCAATAGAATGTCGCGGTAGCAGCTATGTTTTTAATAGTACTTAGCAAATGGTAGCAAATGGGGTCAGATCAAAATTCAGGAAGATCCTCTGCCCGGAGCGCGCAACGCCGTAACGAAATTTTGCTCTGACCCCTTTTGCGTAGCCTCCGGCGCGTCGGTTCGTTCTCTCCCCCTTCTGCCCGCGAAGCGTCCCTTGCATAGACCTCGCGGCTAGCGCCATGTTTTGCAGCGCAGCAAGTCGCTGCAACAGCCGCTGCTGCGTTGTCGTGATTTTTGACAAGTACGCATAATTTCATAAATCTATAAAACTTAAAAAACCGAATATTTCACCAAAAAATTGATGATTGGCGTGATATTCCACTGTAAAAAGATCAAAGTAAGACGTTAATTGTCCACGTTATGGTCAGGTACACAAATTCGCATAATTTAGTGTACCTCGCAGGCTCGCCAGCGGCCTTCGCGCCGCGAAAAAGTGCTGAAAAACGCGGTTTTTAAGCCTTTTCAAGATACTAATCAGGCTGCAGGCCAATAGAATGAAGCGGGAGCAGCTCCTGTATGTGTAACACGTTGAAATGGGTATACAGGTGCCTGCAGGGGCATCTGAGCGGTTGCGGGCACATACTGGCGGTCAGAACCGCCCGCCAGCCCGCCCAGCATGTCACAGGAGCCTGCAAACCCCCTGTCTGCTCGCGGCAGAGAGCGGCCCGACGCGCCGCAGACTGCGCGCTACCAGCCCTCTGCGAATCACATAGAGCCAGATTTTTCATCATAAACAAGCCGAGCTACCGATGCACTGGTGTGGTGTCGCTCATTTGCGCGCTGAGATGTCAAGTTTCAAGCTGTTTAGCCCTCTAGCCCCATGGAATATTGCCGGAGCAGCTATGTTTTTAATAGTTCTCTTTGTTGAACAAAATACACTGCTGCTTATGACTTCTCTCTATTTGTAAGCTATAGTTACATGCACCACAAACCAAATGGATTGCAATTGAGCGTCACCGGGTTTCATGGGATTTTTATAACTGGATAAATGACCAGTGCAATCGATTGAAACCCATACTGCAAGCCACTTTCAGGAGTAATTGATGCCCAGAATAGATTGCAACAGCATTTGTAGACAGCAGGTATTGCGGTCTACATTACGTTAAAAGTCACCTGAAAGCACCATGATCTTCATCAACCTACCAATAAGAAGCGACGTTCAGCTCCGGGCGCCTTCGGAGTCCTGCTGCAACTGTGGTTCAACCGTGAACGTCGCGCCGGAGGACACTGATCTGCGGAGAATGCCGTTGATGGGCCTCGCAGGCGCTGAAATCAAGATCACGCTCCCATTTCCGTATTGCAGCGCATGCGCTGCGACAGCGCGCCGCAGGCGACCGACAGTCCTTGGTGTCGTTGCTGTCTCTTCGTTGCTGGCGCTTTTGCTTGGTATGTGTTGGCTGTTCTTTGGCCCGCAGTTGTCGGAGGAAAAAACAACCTATGTGGTTGCGCCTGTTCTCGTCGCCCTCAGCTTCGCGGCCGTGTGGGGTTTCTATTTGCTTCGCAAGCCAACGGGAAAGCAATCGAGCTACTACCAGCCAATCAGACTTAAAAACACTGGCCATAAATGGCCAGCGGACATCACGGGCTTAGAACTGGCTTTCACAAACAAGCAGTACGCTGAAGCTTTTTCTGCCGCGAATCAAGCTGCTATTTCGGCGAAGAAGCTCAAGGTTTCGAATGCGTAGGGCAGTGGCGACAGCGACTTTTAACTGGTCGCCCAAGCCGGAGGCCTTCGGCCCCGCTTGGCTTCAACGTTAGCCCTTGGGAGAAATCTGCCTTGTTCGGACTATTCAAGAAAAAACAG
>JAYVDN010000490.1:0-1606 GCA_043749385.1 Polaromonas sp. | reverse complement strand
ACAAATGCGTGAGCTGGCACGCACTACAGGAGCAAGCATTACCATTGAAACAGATCCACTAAAAGCCGTAAAAGGGGTGGATTTCATTTACACAGATGTTTGGGTGTCGATGGGTGAACCGGACGACGTGTGGAAGACGCGTATTGAACAGTTGCTGCCGTACCAAGTGACTACTGCATTGATGCAGGCTAGCGGCAAAGCACGAACGCGCTTTATGCATTGTCTGCCTGCATTCCATAATTTGGAAACTGAGGTGGGCAGAAAAATCCATGAAAAATTCGGACTCAAAGAAATTGAGGTCACAGACGAGGTTTTTGAGTCAGATGCATCCGTCGTCTTCACACAGGCCGAAAACCGTATGCACACCATCAAGGCCGTGTTGGTGGCCACGCTCGCATGAAACTTGTTATCGCTTTAGGTGGGAACGCACTCTTGCGCCGTGGACAACAATTAAGTGCTGAAAATCAACTGGACAATATTCGACGTGCCGCTGCGCAGTTAGCCCGAGTTGCCGTAGACCACCAATTGGTCTTAACTCATGGTAATGGACCACAAGTAGGCCTATTGGCTTTACAGTCTGCCGCTTACACCGCCGTGGAAACATACCCATTGGATGTGCTGGGCGCGCAGACAGAAGGCATGATCGGTTATATGCTGGAGCAGGAGTTGGCTAACCTGCTTCCCTCGTGGCACACCGTCACCACCTTGCTAACCCGCGTAGAGGTTGCCGCTGAAGACCCCGCTTTTGTAAATCCGACCAAACCCATTGGGCCAGTTTACACAAAGGACGAGTCCCAAACAGTAGCCTTCGCCAAGCACTGGGTAATGGCCCCTGACGGTAACGCGTTTCGGCGTGTAGTGGCATCGCCAAAGCCGCTGCGCGTACTCGGACTTGATCCAATTCGCTGGCTGCTCCAGCGTGGCGCGTTAGTGATCGCGGCCGGTGGGGGGGGAATTCCGGTTACACGGGATAAGGATGCGGGTAGCTTGCGAGGGGTTGAGGCCGTCATTGACAAAGACCTTTGCAGTGGTTTGCTAGCCCGTGAGCTGGAGGCCGATTGTTTGGTAATAGCAACCGATGTAGATGCCGTCTATCTTGACTGGGGCCTGCCCAGCCAGTACGCGATTGGAAATATCAGCCCACAGGATCTTTCAAAGTATGTGTTCCCAGCAGGATCGATGGGTCCTAAAGTGGAGGCAGCTGCTGGATTTGTACTGGCTACGGGTAAAAGGGCTGTCATTGGTTCATTAGACAAGATCGAAGACATGCTCGCCGGCCGTGCAGGTACCCAAGTATGCGTGGAGCTTCCACTTTCAGGGAGGACTCTTCAATCGTAGTGTAAAACATCTTGCTAAGTTGGCGCTTGTTGTCCTCTGAAAACTCAGGCTCCAGACCCCGCTCTCTCATGGCGCTGATGGCGATATGAACCAAGTCCGAGCGTTGATGACGCAATGTGGTGTTCATAGCGGAGACAACATCTTGTCTTTGGCAATGAAATACTTTCGCGCATACGCTACTACTTGCGCGTCGGTGGGGTGATCTACGGTTTCAATGCCCACAACACGTTCTACCATCGCCTTGTCGTGGGCTTGAATGTGCTTCACA
>JAYVDN010000489.1:0-2240 GCA_043749385.1 Polaromonas sp. | reverse complement strand
CCTTGGTTGGCTGGCATCAGCTCGGGAAGTTGTTTTCGCGAAAAAATCTCCGAGAACACGCGACCACCTTTGTAGCGATTTTGAGGTTTCCACCGCGCCTCTCTACAATTTTTTCATCACAACCACGCCGAACTTCTGCTGAACAGGCGGTGTAATGCTCTTTTGCTTGCGGAGGGATCGCATTTCAAGCTGTTTGGCGCTCTAGCCAGCTAAATAATTGCGGGAGCAGCTACTTTTTTGATAGTTATCCGAGTCACAAAAAGCGTACAACCGTTGCACGTGAAGCACCTTAGCGTGCCGCAGTCGACCTACCGCGCACCATGCTCCCACGAGACAAAAAGTACATACGCCAGCCAGGCGCTGATGGAGTGTGTTTGGGATGCAAAAACTGTAGAGAGGCGCGGTGGGGCGCTCAAGATGACTACTTACTTGGTCGCGTGTTCTCGGAGGTTTTTGACAGCGCAACTTCCCGAGCTGCCGCTAGCCAACCACGTTAGCCGAATACTCTTCAACCCCCTTTTTCAGCCAAACACTTAGCCAAGGTAATGAGCCATCTGAAAGCTTCAATCCGCAGTCACACCCACACTGCCATCCGCCAAAGTAGCCTTCAACCGCTGCCCCGGTTTAACAGCACCCACACTCCCCACCACATGCCCGTCCTCCCCTTGCAGCAGCGCAAAGCCACGCTCCAGCACGCGCTGCGGGTTGAGCAGCTCCAGGCTGCGCTCGGCACGCGCGGTGCGCTCATGTGCGCGGCGCAGGGTGTCTTGGGTTTTTAATGCCAAATCGCGCTCCAGCCCAATGAAATATCGCGAGAGCAGCTGCGTTTTTTGTAGCGTGTGGCGTTGCAAGCCATACTCCAGCTGCTGCAGCGCCAAGCGCTGCTGGCCGGCTGCGTCGCTGGGGCGGCCCAGGCGCTGGGCGGCTATGTCCAGGCGCTGGGCTTGGCTGTCTAGCGCGCCGAGGGCGGCGCTTTGCAGCTGGCGCTCCATCAGCGCTACTGCGCCCAGCCACACACTGCGCTCGGTGGCGCACAGCTCGGCGGCGGCCGTGGGCGTGGGGGCGCGCAGGTCGGCGCAAAAGTCGGCGATAGTAAAGTCGGTCTCATGGCCTACGCCGCAAATGACGGGCACCGGGCTTTGCACGATAGTGCGGGCTAGGCGCTCGTCGTTGAAGGCCCACAGGTCTTCCAGCGAGCCGCCGCCGCGCACCAGCAAAATCACGTCGATGATCGGTGTTTTGGATGCCAAATCGGCCCCTAGCCCTTTAGAATATTGCGGGAGCAGATACAGTTTTGATAGTGCATCTACCAGCTCACCAGGTGCCTGCGCGCCCTGCACCAAGGCGGGCGCAATGTAGACCGGTATGTGCGGCACACGCCGCTGCAAGGCGCTTACCACGTCATGCAAAGCCGCTGCGCCCAGCGAGGTGACCACGCCAATGCCGCGTGGACTGATGGGCACAGGGCGTTTGCGCGCTGGGTCAAACAAGCCCTCGGACTCCAGCTGCGCCTTGAGGCGCAAGAACTGCTCAAACAGCGCACCCTGCCCTGCGCGCTGCATGCTGTCCACTATCAGCTGCAAATCGCCGCGCTGCTCGTACACGCCCAGTTTGCCGCGCACTTCTACCAGGTCGCCGTCGCGCGGGGCAAAGTTCAGCAGCGTGGCCGCGCGGCGAAACATGGCGCAGCGGATTTGCCCACTGGCGTCTTTCAGGCTGAAGTAGCAGTGCCCGCTGGCGGCGCGGCTAAACCCGGTAATCTCACCGCGCACGGCTACGGGGTTAAAGCGGGCGTCCAGCGCGTCGGCCACGGCGCGGCACAGGGCGCCCACGCCCCACACGCGTGGTATGGCCGTCACCAGCGCAGAAAAATCATCCCCTGCAGGCACATCGTCGTCTGGGTCGTGGGCAGCTTCGCGCATAATCTGGGGCACACCTTTAGGTAACGATTGGAGAAACCGTTTTGCTATCGATCATACAAGCCGCCGGCTGGCCTATTTATCCGTTGTTGTTATGTTCTGTGGTGGCCATGGCCCTCATTATTGAGCGTTTTATCAGTTTAAAGACCTTTAAGGTGGCCCCGCCCAAGCTGCTAGACGAGGCCGTTAGCGTGTCGCGCCAGGGCCTGCCGTCTACCGACGTAATGCACCAGCTAGAGGCTAATTCGGCCCTGGGCTACGTGCTGGCCAGCGGCATGCGTACATTAAACGCCCACCCCCGCTGCAGCGAGGACGACCTGC
>JAYVDN010000488.1:0-12597 GCA_043749385.1 Polaromonas sp. | reverse complement strand
GCGCGACAAAGCCGTAGCACATTGGTGCCAAGCCCATGGCATAGTGTGGCGGCAGTTCCCCAGCAACGCCGTGGTGCGAGGCCTGCATACACGCGGTGGTGGGCGTGACCGCTGGAGCGCACACTGGGCCGCGCGGATGAAAGATGCGCCCTTGGCCGTGGCGCAGGATGTACCTTGGTTGCACAGGAGGCAGGAACCAACCCCTGCGCCCCACGCAGCGCCTTCGCATCCCGCATCAGGCACGACATCCCTCGCCATATCCCGTACCGCATCCCTCGCTGCATCTATCGCCCAAAGTCTGCAAGCCATGCACTGCGGCGAAATGACCGCCCAGCAGCTGGGCATGCCAGACAAAGACGCACCCCAAAGGCAAAAAGGTGGCCACTCCCAAGTCGAAGGCGATTTGTTTTCCTTCTTAGGCCATCGCGGCCAAAACTACCGCGCCGAGATGTCCAGCCCACTCACCGGCGCGCACAGTTGCTCGCGCATATCGCCGCACTTGGCCTGGGGCACACTGTCGATTAAACAGGCTGTGCATGCCACCTGGGCGCGGCGCAGCCAGCTCATGGCTATGCCGCCCCAGGAGCGGCCCACGGGCTTTTTAGCATCACTCAAAAGTTTTGAAAGCCGGCTGCACTGGCATTGCCACTTCATCCAAAAGCTGGAAAGCGAAAGCGCCATTGAATTTCGCAACGTGCACCGGGGGTTTGACAACCTGCGCAACGAAGGCGCATTGCACCCAGAGGAAGAAACCAAACTCATCGCATGGGCCGAGGGTAATACAGGCTACCCGTTTGTAGACGCCTGCATGCGCAGCCTGTTGGCCACAGGGTGGATCAATTTTCGCATGCGTGCCATGCTGGTCAGCTTTGCCAGCTACCACCTGTGGCTGCACTGGCGCGCTACCGGCTGCCACCTGGCACGCCTGTTTACCGACTACGAGCCCGGCATTCACTGGAGCCAGCTTCAAATGCAAAGCGGCGTGACTGGCATCAACACCATCCGCATCTATAACCCTGTCAAACAAAGCTACGACCAAGACCCCGACGGCATATTTATCCGCACTTGGGTGCCAGAGCTTGCCGACGTAGCAGCAGAGTTTTTGCACGAACCCTGGAAAGCGCCAGTCCCACCGGCGGGCTACCCTGCGCCCATTGTCGATTTGCAAACCGCAGCCCGCGCGGCTAAAGAACGCATCTACGGTAAAAAAGCTGAGCCCGCAGTCAAAGCCCAAGCCCAGGCCGTGTACCAAAAACACGGCTCACGCAGCCCCACCCGCGAGGGTGTGCGCAGAGCCAGCACGCAACGCAAACCTGCTGTGCCGAAAGTGCCGCTGGTTAGTCCATCGCAACTTAGTTTGGACATTTAGGGGCGCTGGCCTTAGACCTTCGATTGACGATTGCCTTTGTGTGGTGCGCTTGGTGTGTACGGCGCAGCGCTACTTGGCTACCGGCAATAGCGCAGCAGGCCGGGCTGCCAAAGGCGAGAATTTGCCATCAGCAAAATCAGCTTTGGTCAAACCCCGGTTCACGTCAATGCCCGACAGCGCAAAGTCATGCGCGGGCAGGCCGGCAAAAGGTTTGACCACCGTCTCGTAAAAATGGGTGGGCCACATCACGCCCCCTACTTGTACAAACTTGTCATGCACCACGCTCACCACCGCGCCCTTGCTGGGCTCGCTGCCTTCCAGGGTTAGCCACACTCGGCGCACCAGCTTGTCTTGGCGGTCAATGCACAGCAGCACACGGTCTTCTGCTGAGCTGCCGATGCCTGGGCGCAGCACGGCCAGCAGGTTGTCGCAGTCGCGGTTGTTCACCACACTGCTGCCTGCCAGCTCCAGCACGCTGGCGCGTTGCACGTAAAACGCGGGGTACAAAAACAACTGGTAGGCATGCAGTACCAGGTGGGAGGCCGCCATTTGGTCCGCACCCGTGTAGGGCTGCTGGTTGTACCAGATGGCTACTTTGCGCTGGTCTTCCACCACCGTTTTTTGACCACCCGGGCCGCTGTGGATTTGCGCTATCAGGCCGCCCTCCATCAGCATGCGCTCTTGCGATGTTTGGCGGTACACCACGTCGGTGATAGCAGGTTGCACCTTGGTGATGATGGTGAACCACGTGCCGGTGTAGCTGACGTTGATATCTTTGATCGCCTCAAAAGCGGCCTTGCCATGCGCCTGCTGCGATTGCTCCAGCAACGCCAGTGCCGCAGGTTGGCTTTGACTGCCCTGCGGCAAGGGGATGGAGCCGCAGCCTGCCAACAGGGACAGCACAACAAAAGCAGCCGCTACCGGCTTGAAACTTGCAAAGTTCATGGAGCACATCCTATCAAGGCACAAAGGTAAATTCAATTCATTATGGCCAAAAGCGCTCTTCCAGTGTGCTGGCCGCGCAATCCCCATTCATGTTGGTCGGGCTTGGCACTGCGGGCAATAGAACAAGCCGCGCCCGCCCTGCTCCGCCCGCACAATGGGCGTGGCGCACTCCCAGCAGGGCGCGCCCTGGCGGTCAAAGGCATAAAACCTGGCGTCCTCAAAGCCCGCACCGGCCTTGCGCGCCGCCAGATACTGCGCCCAAGGCCGCACCACGCCCGCGCGCTGCACACTGCGCTGGGTGAGGGTTTTACACAGCTTGCCGATGCGCAGCAACTGGGCAGGTGACAGCGTGCCAATCTTGCACAGCGGGTAAATACGCGCGGCCAGCAAAATGTCTGCACGCAAATAGTTGCCCAAACCCGCCAGCACATGCTGGTCTAACAAGGCATCTGCAATGACGCGGCGTGGGAAAGCGGCCAGGCGCTGTGCGATATGCAGTGCGCTTACTTGTGGGCTTAGCACTTCGGGGCCTAGCTTGGCGATGTAGGGGTGGAGGTCTTCTTTCCCCGCTTTCAGCCACGCAAAATTTGTAGCGCTGTACAGCACGGTTTGGTGGTCTAGCGTGGTGATAACTAGACGAATCTGTTTAGCCAACAGCGGCTCACCCGCCTTATGCACCACCCACTCGCCATATAGCTGGTTGTGCGAATACAGCACCACGCCATTGGCAAACTCAGTCAACATGGCTTTGCTGCGGGCATGCACCCGCGTGATCGGCACGCCGCGCAGACTGCGCGCCGTGGCGGCAAGTGGCGGGTAGCGCAGCTCTAGTGTGCAGGGCTGGTGCGCCAGCGCCGCATGCACTGCGCGTGCCGCTAAAAATATTTCTGGGCCTTCTGGCATGGCAACACGCTTAAGCCCGGGCCGCGCCCAGCGCGCACGACAGCACCGCCACGGCGGTGAGTTGCAGCCGCATAGGCAACCAAGCCGACCAGCCCACGCGCGGGTAGCTGCGCCGGTCTATCAGGTAGCAGGTAATCAAAACCAGCCCCAGCAGCGCCAACCCCGCGCTGGGTGGCATGAACAACGCGACCCAGCCCAGCAGGGAAGGCAGCACACCCCATACGTAATGAAACCTGGCAGCCTGCTGCGGCAACTGCCCCGCAATGCCCCAATGCACACCCCCTAAAAACGACGCAATCACCGCGCCGTAGCCCACGAGGGCCGCCGCCGCAAGCTCTTGCCAATCGGCGGGCACTGTCCACAGCAAAGCGGCCAGCAGAACAAAAGGCACCAGACCTGCGTAGCCCAAGAGTCGGGCTAGCCGGGTGGGTTCAGATTTTTCAAAATTCATTTTTTACTATTCGCTTCTCAAAACAACTTTTTTTCCATCCGCCCCGAGCTTACCAAAGGGCTTGCGCAGGCTTCGACAGGGTCAGCCTGAATGGCGTTGATCTACAGGGTTTAGTGTATGGGGCTAGCTTTGATGCCCTGCATCAACAGCTTGGAAAAGTCTGGCTCTGCACGCTGCACGCGCTCGTAGAACTTGCTAAACGACGTGCACGGCGAGCCCGGTGGCGCAAACAGCGCAGGCGCTGGGCGCAGTCTGGCCAGGCGCGGCAACACATCGCGGTAGCCTTCAAATAATGTGCTTTGCGCGGCCACGCGCTGCGCGCCCGGCCAGCCCGGGCACCGCGCCAGTTGCGCTGCATCGCCCACATACACCGCGTCGCACACCGCCTGCATGCGCGCCAATACAAACTCCCAGCGCCGCTTACTCCACGGCCAGCGCGCGTGCGCTGGCGTGTGAACAATGCCAATGCGCAGCGGTGTTTGAGGCAAGCCTTGCTCGCCCTGCTGCATGGCAAGCGTTGCAGCACCGCGCTCACCCAAGGCCCACGGATGCACCAGCTCCACTGCCAGACCAGGCCCGCAACCGGCTACGCTACTCGCTATATTTTGCATAGCTGCTTGCGCGATATTCTGTTGGCCTAGAACCTTAAACTGCTCTAAATCCAGCATATCATCAGCCGTATAAACGGCGGGCTGTGCCACGCCAACGTGCACCCCAGGCTCTGGCCCCACATCAGCTTGCAGCCTGGCCACAGTGTCCAGTTGTTCGTAGCTCAAATCGATGGCAGATTTGGGCGACGCCCAGGCTTGCCATGCCGACTCGGGCGCAAACTTGGCCACGTTGCTGGCGTTAAACAAATACGGCTTGCTGCTAAAGGTAGCAGCCACCCATTGCCAGCTTAGGTGGTTGCTAGCCAAGTCACCGTCCAGCAAATGCGCGTACAGCCAGTCAGCCCCCGCGCGCCAATGCACTTTGCGCAGGTGCACGCAGTAGCTGGCCAGCCACATGCGGGCGTGGTTGTGCAGGTAGCCCGTGGCGTACAGCTGGCGCACGGCAGCGTCAATGGCTTTGACCCCCGTGCGGCCCTCGGTGATGTCTGCTGGCAGCACAGTGGCGTATGTGCCGCGCCACACATGGGCTGGCCGCATGTCTGCAAGAATAGCATCGGGCTGCGGCGCGCTGGCCCACACATGCTGAAAAAACGCACGCCAGCCCAGCTCAAACACCAGCTTGTCGCTGTAGCCCAAAGCATACTTAGACGCCACCGTGCGCGCCACCTCAGGCAAGCTGATGATGCCGTGGGTAAGGTAGGGCGACAGCCCCGTCACCCCGCCGTCCAGCGCATTGCGGGTGCGGGCGTAGTGCGAAGGGCTGGTGTGCGCCGCACGCTCATGCGCGCTGGCGTAGCTGGGCTCAAAGCTGCGCAAATTGTCTGGCACGCTCAGTGCGTCGAGCAAGGCCGCGTCATCCGGCGATGTGGAAGGCTCTGGTGTGAAAATGCTGGTTTGGTACGCTGATGTCATTCGTTTTGCTCGAAACTCAACACCTAGTCTAGCCTGCACTGCACGCACCGCTTTGTTTGACGGGTAATAGGCTTAAAAACCCTATTTTTACAATACAAATCGACCTCTAGCCCAATAGAATATCGCGGGAGCAGCTACTAATAAGATAGCTCTCTACCAATGTGCAGGCTTGCGAACCGGCTTCTTTTGGGTAGACACTTGCGGGGGTAGCTGAGCATTTTCCAGCTCACTGTCCAGCAGGTAGCGGCGCACCCAATGCGCATGTTGGGCCAGAGACGTACTCACGCCGCGCGGGCTGCCTTTGTGCGCTACAGGTGGCGGTACTGGCGTTACCAGACCAATTTGCAACTGCGTAAAATCCTCGCGTAATGCATGCAGTGCAGGCTCGGCATCACTGTCGTTAGAGCACAGCACAAGTTTGGCATACCGGCCTTTGGCAGCATCGCGGTACATGGCCATAGCCAGGTTCACATCGGTTTTCTTTTCTTCCAGTTTCCACACTCTGGTGCGCACCCGCCTGTAATCAGGCTGACCGGTCACAAACGTCGGCAGCAAGGCGCCGTAAGTGTGGGTTTACAAATGAAAAAACCGCCCTAGAGCGGTTTTTTCGTCCCAATCCACAATTAACTAAATAACGCGGCAAGGGAAGAGTAGTGATGGAATTATACTTCACCATGCCTTTTGTACAGGCTGCAAATCGCACCGCAGTAGGTTTGGCAGGTGACATGAATAGAAAGCCCATTTTTCTGATGCAAATCAGCCTCTAGCCCCATAGAATATCGCGGGAGCAGCTACGAATAATATAGCGATACGAATCCCTGAAAGCGCCCATTTACCCGGTATGATTTCGCCATGGGCGACACCACCAACAACACCACCGATCACACAAAAACTCCAGGCCACAGCGCCACCGCTGCCCAAGTGGCCAGCTTCATCACCCGCTGGCAGGGCGTGCAGCTCACCGCCGCCAGCGAGCTGTCCAGCTCCCAAACCTTCATCCTCGAACTGTGCGCTCTGCTCGGCGTGCCCACGCCCTTGCCGTCGCAGGAACTTGACTACATGTTCGAGCGGCCCATCACCTTTGCCCATGGCGACGGCAGCACCAGCAGCGGCCGCATTGACTGCTACAAACGCAGCGCCTTCGTCTGGGAATCCAAAAAACTGCGCAACACGCCCGTGGCTGGCAAGCGCTTTGACATTGCCCTGCTGGCCGCCCGCGCCCAGGCCGAGAACTACGCCCGCGCCCTGCCCGCTACAGAGGTGCAGCAAGGCCGCCCGCCCTTCTTGGTAGTAGCCGACATCGGCCATGTGCTGGAAATCTACGCCGACTTCACCCAGAGCGGCGCCACCTACACCCCCTTCCCCGACCCGCGCCACCACCGCATCACGCTGGCCGACCTGCACGACGCCGCCATCCGCGAACGTTTAAGCAAAATATGGCTAGACCCGCTGGCGCTAGACCCCAGCCGCGCCAGCGCCCGCGTGACACGCGAGGTGTCAGAGCAACTGGCGGGCCTGGCCAAATCGCTAGAGCAGTCGGGCCACCGCGCCGACCACGTGGCCGCCTTCCTCACCCGCTGCCTGTTCAGCATGTTTGCCGAAGACGTAGAGCTGCTGCCCAAAGGCAGCTTTGCCGGGCTGCTAGAAAAGCATGGCAAAGACAGCGCCACCCTGCAGCGCATGCTGCAAGCCCTGTGGGCCGACATGGACAGCGGCGGCTTTAGCGCCGCCCTGGCCACCCAAGTACTCAAGTTCAACGGCAAGCTGTTCAAGCAGCCCACGGCAGACGGTTATTCGCTGCTGCTCAATGCAGACCAAGTCAAGCGCCTGGCCAAAGCCGCCCGCAGCAACTGGCGCGAGGTGGAGCCCGCCATTTTTGGCACCCTGCTAGAGCGCGCCCTGCACGTGGACGAGCGCCACGCCCTGGGCGCGCACTACACCCCCCGCGCCTACGTAGAGCGCCTGGTGCTGCCCACGGTGGTAGAGCCCCTGCGCCAGCAGTGGCAGCTAGCGCAGGCCGCTGCGCTGGTGCTGGCCAGCGAGGCGGCAGAACTCTCAGGCAAAGCGCAAGACAGCAAAATGTCCGAGGCCCGCGAGCAAATAAAGCAGTTTTTGCACCAGCTATGCACCCTGCGCGTGCTAGACCCGGCCTGCGGCAGCGGCAACTTTTTGTACGTCACGCTAGAGCACCTTAAGCGCCTGGAGGGCGAGGTGATCAACCAGCTAGACGCTTTAGGTGGCGACACCGATGTTCACCTCCAAAGCACCCTGGGCCTGGAAGGCGAAACCGTCAGCCCCCGCCAGCTACTGGGCATAGAGCTAAACGAACGCGCCGCGGCTCTGGCCGAGCTGGTGCTGTGGATAGGCTACCTGCAATGGCACATCCGCACCCGAGGCAACAAAGCCGTGGCCGAGCCTGTGGTGCACGATTTTGGCAATATTGAAAACCGCGACGCCGTGCTGGCGTGGGACGAAACTGATTTAGCCTACGACGCCGAGAACAAGCCTTTGATGCGCTGGGACGGCAAGACCCTAAAGACTAATCCAGTCACGGGGCTACTGGTGCCTGATGACAACGCACAAGTTCCGCAATGGAAATATATTCGCCCCAAGCAAGCCAAATGGCCGCAGGCAGACTACATCGTTGGGAATCCCCCGTTTATTGGTGACAAGCGAATTCGTTTAGCTCTCGGTGAAGGCTACGTCGATGCACTGCGTTCTGTTTGGAAAGAAGTGCCTGAGAGTGCTGATTTTGTAATGCATTGGTGGAGCCGCGCAGCATCCCTCGTGGCGCAGGGAAAATCAAAGCGCTTTGGCTTGATTACCACCAACAGTCTGACCCAAACATTTAACCGCCGTGTAGTACAAGCGGCTTTGACCAACGGCGTAACCTTAGCGTTTGCGATACCCGACCACCCCTGGGTTGACAGCGCTAACGGCGCTGCGGTGCGAATCGCGATGACGGTGGGGGTCAAAACCACAACCTCAAAAACAGCGCCCATCGACAGTACGGCTTGCTGTCTGTCCAGCGTGGCTAACGAAACGCCTGGAGATTTCGGTGAATATAGCGTCGCGTTTGAAGATCAGTATGGTTTGATTCATGCTGATTTGACCGTAGGCGCGGCCGTAGCCAGTGCGAAGCAGCTCGAAGCCATGGCCAAAATCTCTGGCAACGGCGTGATGCTGGCGGGCAGCGGTTTTATTGTGGCACCCAAGGTAGCAACACCGCTCGTCCAATCACTATCGCCAGCCTTGCGGCAACGCATGGTACGGGACTACCGAAACGGACGCGATTTAGCAGATACTCCGCGCGGTGTTTTCGTGATTGACACTTTCGGTTTTACCGTCGACGATTTACGCGCAACCGCGCCAGCCATTTACCAGCATGTTTTCGATCACGTCAAACCGGAGCGAGATCAAAACAACCGTCCCAAGCTGCGCGACCAGTGGTGGATTTTTGGTGAACCACGTCGCCTGCTGCGGGCAGCATTAGCGGGGCTGCCTCGCTACATTGCAACCGGAGAAACTGCCAAGCACAGGTTTTTTCAGTTCCTTGATGCTTCGGTTTTACCTGACCATATGCTCATAGCCATCGGAAGCGCTGATGCTTTTGCCCTCGGCGTACTGTCCAGCAACTTGCACGTGGAATGGGCGCTAGCAACGGGTGGCACTTTAGAAGATCGGCCTCGCTACAACAAATCCCGCTGCTTCGAAACCTTCCCCTTCCCAGACGACGACACCGGCCTCACACCCGCATTGCGCGAACGCATTGCCAGCCTGGCCGAGCAGATTGACGCGCACCGCAAGCGCCAGCAGGCGGCGCACCCGGGGCTGACGCTCACAGGCATGTACAACGTGCTGGAGGCGCTGCGTGCCGAGCGCGAGCTGACGGCGAAAGAGAAAACCATCCACACGCAGGGCCTGGTGGCCGTGCTGGCCAGCCTGCATGCCGAGCTGGACGCCGCCGTGCTGAGCGCCTACGGCTGGGACGACCTGGCCCAGGGCAGCGCGCCCGCGCACACAGCGCAGGCCGTGGGTGCGCTGGCTGCGAGGGCCAGCCCCAACGACACCCTGCTGCAACGCCTGGTCACGCTCAACGCCCAGCGTGCCGCCCAGGAGGCTGCGGGCCAGGTTCGCTGGCTGCGCCCGGCGTTTCAAGACCCACAGGCCGCTGCCCAGGCTGCGCAGGAGGCAAATGGCGCACTATCAATTAATGAGCTGCTCCCGCGATATTCTAAAGGGATGCAGGCTGATTTAGCATTAGAAAATGAGCCTACAAAGCCTTTTTCAGCCTCTGCAAACCCCGCTGGCACCCCTTCTGGCGATTCGCAGGCCCACGCCGGCACCGCCCTCGCCACCCAGGCCCCACAGCCCTGGCCCGCCGAGCTGCCCGCCCAGGTGCGCGCCGTCTCCCAAGTGCTCACAGCCGCCGCCAGTGCCCTCACCGTGCCCCAGCTAGAAGCCCACTTCAAAGGCCGTGGCCCGTGGAAGAACAGCCTGCCCCGCATCCTGGAGACGCTGGAAGCCCTGGGCAAAGCGCAGCGCGACGGTGCGGCTTGGCGCAGCTAGGTATGACCCAAAAAGTCATTCCTATTGCGCTCAAACCCTACCGCCCCGATCTGCGCTGGGCTGAGGACATGCTGGGCGAAAGCCTGCAAATGCGCTCAGAGCCGCCGGGCTATGGGCAGCCGAATGCGCAGTTGGATGCGGCGCAGATTCCGCTGGGCGAGCACTGCTACGACTACCTCGCGGATGACTACAGGCCGTGCGCTTACTTTGAGCGGACGGATTACGGCACGGTGAAGTGCTTGTATTTGGACCTGGAGGTCATCGATGGCGAATCGGCGCCAGTTATCCAGCATTTTGGCAGCCAAGCCAATATGGAAGCTGCCAACGTGATCGACACATGGTCGCTGCCCGACTTGACCAAAGAATGTGGCGTAAGCCTGCTTTACCCGACCACGCTGGCCCAATTGCAATGTGCGGTGGATGACTACGAACAGGCCGTGCTGGGGAAACGCCATACCGACTGGACTCAACCATATCCAGAGCAAGCTACCTATGAAGAGTCGAAACTGCGCACCATCGCCTTAGACCGCCTGCTCATATGGGAGTGTTTGTGCAGCATGGTGCAAGATGTGCCTGCGTCTTTGATTTTTCGGCTTCAGCTGATGGATGCCATGCACCGTGGCCACACCCAGCCCAGCGACGCGCTGATAGACCGCGCCTACGCTGGCGCATTAGCGCACTGTCCAGAGCCACAGATTCAGTTTTGGTACATGTACCGCACCCAGTTTTACGATCTATCCATGAACTGGAACGATGTCTGCTGGCTTGAAAACCGTGCGCGGATTGCAGAGCTTTACTATTACGATCAACGTGTAGCGGCCATCATCGCACTGAGAGAAGCTGGCGAAAAATCCGCTTGAGCTGCGGTTTTCATTACTCATAAAATAATAGCTGCTCCCGCGATATTCTATTGGTCTGCAGGCCCATTTAGCATAAACAAATTGCCTCCACAGGCTGCTACAGCGCCCGATGGCGCGGCTGAGCGCCGGCGTGCTGAGTTCACAAAAAGTAACTTTTAAGGATATTTTTTTCGCTGATAATCACCCCGCGAAAAAGGTGTTTCATTTTGAATTGAATACCTCCACCAACTTGTTTAACCAGTTATTCACCAGGGGATTTGCACATGAAATTGGCGTTCAATACCATTGTTCTAGGTTTGGCGGTTAGTTTGGTAGCTTGCAAGAAGCCGCCGGAGACGGTTGCTGCGCCCGCCGCGCCTGTTGCAGCGCCAGCACCGGCGCCCGCGGCGGCTACCCCTGCTCCTGCTGCGGCCACAGCTACCCCAGCGCCCGCGGCTACCTTGATGGCGGAATTGGACTGGAACTCGGTGCCCGAGTCGTCGGTCGATATCGGCGCGTACCCGTACTTCAAAGCGCCAGAGACGATGCGCGTGGACGGCAACGAGCAAAACGTCAAACTGGGCATCAGTGAAGCGGTTGGCTTTAGCCAACTCATTTCCTACACGGGTGAGAGTTTTTACGGCGCTGACGGCAAGGTAACCAAAATCAATTACGCGATGATGGAGTCTGGCTCTTTCAATCAGTATTTATTTGATAAAAGTGTGGACCCTTATATCGTGAGCCTGGGTGCAAAACTCCTTTTTAAAGGAAAAATTCCTGGTGACAAGCTCAAAGAGTTAAACAAAACAGATGACACGACAGTCTACAAATTTATGATTGGCGATGTCTGGAACAATGACCCGGTTCGCATCTACGCGCTCAAGCAAAAAGACAAGCGCATGATGATCCAGGTTTTCTCTAACAGTGCTACGGGCAACGTGGGTTTTGTTGAGCTCAAAGAATTCAAGCAAACTATTCAAAAATATTCTTCAGAGGGCATGAAAAAAGAGATTGATGCAACGGGCAAGGCCATTGTGAACATCAACTTTGATACCGACAAAGCCACGAACCGCAGGGTTGAGCTGGTAAAGTTTTAAATGGCGCATAAGAATATTCCAATGAAGCTAGCCCAATTTTTACAAAACCCTGCGCAGCATTTTTATAGCGCTGCCGATAACTGCTTTTAGCGTGCCTGCGGTTGACCCGCCCCAGCTAGTAGGCTCGGCAAAGCACAGCGAGAGGAGGATGGAGCGGCTTAGCGCTGGCGTGCTTAGCTCTGTAAATAATAGCTGCTCCCGCAATATTCTATTGGGCTACAGCCAAATTCACTATAAAAACGAGCCTCTGGAACCGCCCCCACCCGCACCCTGACCCTACAGAAGGCCACGCCGCCTTTGCAGGCCACCACAGCGACACACCCATCGCCCTGCACGACGCGCGCCTGCCCGCCCAGGTGCGCGCCTTGGCGCAAAGCTTTGGCACGCAAGCCGCCTGCGTACACCGCGTGCAAACCGACAAAGGCATCGAATGGTGGCTGATGGGCCGCGAGGGGGATTTGCTGGAGGCGCTGTGGTTTGAGTGAGCTGCAGTTTATGGATTGCGGATTTTATCCAAATTAACCTAACTTTACGAAATTATCAAAATAAGCTAAACTATCCGACTCAAGGATGCTTGAAACAACATCCGGTTTTAAACAGATGTTTCGAAACCCCCTCCTGAATTGATACCAAACTTAAACTGGAAAAATTGTGATAGTTCTTAAGGCCACTCAAGAGAAACTGCTAGGGATGCTTCAATCAGTTTCGGGCGTTGTCGAACGAAGACACACGCTGCCCATTTTGGCAAACGTGCTGACCCGGGAATCGTCTTCATTGCCAAACTTTCAAACTCGAAAATCGACTTCACTGCGATTTGATCTGAACGAAACCCCAAGCGATTCAGTCGACTTCGCAGGACAGCCCATTAATGTCATTTCGTGCAGCGCTTTGTTCAGGCAAC
>JAYVDN010000487.1:0-1808 GCA_043749385.1 Polaromonas sp. | reverse complement strand
TTTGGTGCTGGCGGTGCTCATCGTGCATTCGCGCACACTCGACCGCGCTTTGCTGCCGTGGATCGTCGCTTCGCAAAGCGTGCCGGTGCTGGCCATTGCGCCCATCGTCCTGGTGATCTTGGGTAGCATGGGCTTTTCTGGTGTGGCACCCAAGGCGGTGATCGCCATGTATTTGTGCTTTTTCCCGGTCACGGTGGCGATGGTGCAAGGCTTGCGTTCACCGCAAAAAATAGAAACCGAGATGCTCTACACCTACGCGGCCAGCCCTTGGCAGGCGCTGTGGTTTTTGCGCTTGCCAGCATCGCTGCCGTTTTTGTTCCCCGCCCTGCGCGTGGGCGTGGCCGCTGGCTTGGTGGGTGCCATGGTGGCCGAGCTGCCCACTGGCGCGCAAGCGGGCCTGGGCGCGCGCCTGCTCACAGGCTCGTACTACGGTAACACTGTGCAAATCTGGTCAGCATTGGTGATGTCCGCGCTATTGGGCTTGGTGCTCACTTCATTGGTTGCGCTGGCAGAGCGCCTGGTGCTGCGCAACCGGGGGCGTGCATGACAACGCGTACGACGAGCACAGCGCAGTGGCAACGCTCCACCTCCTTGACGGCTGCACTGGTCGCATTCAGCGCAGCCTGCGCGGTGTTTCTCTTGCAATTTGCCCAGCCACCCGAAGAAGGAGGGTTGCCAGTGGTCTTTTGGCTGGCCGCGTCAGCGCTGGCTTGCTTGGCTATATTCACCATCCAGCGCACCGCCGCATTGGGCGGTTCCGCTCGCATCGTAGGGCTGTGCACCGCAGCCTTGTTTGGCCTGTGGGTGCTGTATTTTTGGCAACTGCTGGTGACAGCGTTTGAAGTGCCGCGCGTGCTGCTGCCCGCACCGTGGCTGATCGCCAACGCCATCGCCGAGCACAGCGCCACTTTGTGGGGCGATTTTGTGCAAACCGTGGGCAAGGCGGTGCTGATGGGTTGGGTGCTGGGCTGCGCGCTCGGCTTTGCCGTAGCGGTGGCCATCGACAAGCTGCCGTTTTTGCAGCGCGGCCTGCTGCCCGTGGCCTCGCTCACCAGTGCCATCCCCTTGGTGGCTGTCGCGCCTATTGCGGTGATGTGGTTTGGTTTTGAATGGCCGTCCAAAGCGGCCGTGGTGGTGCTGATGACGTTTTTTCCTATGCTGGTTTCTACCCTTGCCGGCTTGCAGGCCGCCGGTAAGCTAGAGCGTGAACTGATGTATGGCTACGCCGCAAGCTACCCGCGCACCCTGTTGGCGCTACGTTTGCCAGCCGCGCTGCCGTTTATTTTTGGCGCGCTCAAAGTCAACGCCACGCTGGCACTCATTGGGGCCATCGTGGCCGAGTTTTTTGGCTCGCCCACACAGGGGCTTGGCTTTCGTATCTCAACCGAGTCGGCCAAGATGAACATGGCCTTGGTATGGGGCGCGATTGTGGTGGCGGCGGTGACCGGGTCGGTGGCATACGCTTTGCTTGTGCAGCTAGAGCGCCGCACCATTTTCTGGCATCCGTCCGTGCGCGAGGGCTAATCCCAGCGGCTCAGTTTTTCGTGAGTGTTTGTTGTGTGTGTTTAACTTAAAGGAGTGTTTATGATTCGTTCTTCGAAGCTTCGTTCTCTCAAGCTCACTAACTGCCTGCTGGCTGCGGTGATCGCTGTGTGCGGCGTCACCTTGGGCACCAGCGCCAGCGCCGCCGATAAAGTGACGGTGCAGCTTAAGTGGCTGCCCCAAGCCCAGTTTGCAGGCTACTACGTGGCCCAAGCCAAGGGCTATTACAAAGACGCTGGTCTGGACGTGACCATCAAGCCCGGTGG
>JAYVDN010000486.1:0-11686 GCA_043749385.1 Polaromonas sp. | reverse complement strand
GCAAATGGAGAAAGCCGTGATCGAATACGGCAACGCCATCAAAGACCTGGTGCGTGCCAACATCTTCCCCGGCGACATGCTGTGGAAAAACTTTGGCGTCACGCGCCACGGCAAGGTGGTGTTTTACGACTACGACGAGATCGAATACATCACCGACTGCAAGTTTAGAAAAGTGCCCGAGCCGCGCAATGAAGAAGATGAGATGAGCGGCGAGGTGTGGTACAGCGTGGGGCCCAAAGATGTATTCCCGGAGACCTTCGGCCCGTTTCTATTGGGCAATACCGCCGTGCGCGAGGTGTTCATGAAGCACCATGCGGATTTGCTGGACGCTGCTTTCTGGCAAAGCCATAAGGAAAGCATCCAGGCCGGGGTTGTGCATGATGTGTTTCCGTATGAGCGGGAAAAGAGGTTTGTTCGTGCTTAAGTGTTTAATGCGGACTTCCGAAAGCGGACTTCCGGACGCAGAGGGCGCAAAAGTTACGCAAAGGACGCAAAAGAAGAAAAAATGAAAACCAAAAATATAATCGCGAACTCAGCCTCTGTTCAATAATTGAAACAGTTGTTGAAATTGAGCTTTAATTTTTTGTATTCTTTGGTATCCCTTTTGCGTCCTTTGCGTCCGGAAGTTCGGCTTTTCAGCTGCCGAGTTTTAGGTATATATTTTTAGGAGTTTAGATATGTCAGATCCCGTCGTTATCGTCAGCGCTACACGCACCCCCATGGGTGCATTTCAGGGCGACTTTGCTTCGCTTTCCGCCAATGACCTGGGCGGCTTCGCCATCAAGGCGGCCGTAGAGCGCGCCGCCCTCAATTCCCAGTTCACGCCCGACGTGGTGAACGAAGTGCTGTTTGGCAACTGCCTGATGGCCGGCCAAGGCCAAGCACCGGCGCGGCAGGCGGGCTTTAAGGGCGGCCTGCCCAAGAGCGCAGGCGCTGTCACTTTAAGCAAAATGTGTGGCAGCGGCATGCGCGCTGCCATGTTTGCGCATGACATGCTCACTGCGGGCAGCGCCGACGTAATCGTCGCAGGCGGGATGGAGAGCATGACCAATGCGCCGCACCTGCTGCTCAAGGGGCGCAGCGGCATCCGCATCGGGCACGACCGCATTTTTGACCACATGATGCTCGACGGTCTGGAAGATGCCTACGAGGCGGGCCGCTCGATGGGCACCTTTGGCGAAGAGTGCGCTGCCAAATACGAATTCAGCCGCGATGCACAAGACAAGTTTGCCATAGCCAGCGTAGAACGTGCGCAAGCAGCTACTAAATCAGGAGCTTTTGCAGCAGAAATTACCCCCGTCACTGTCAAAGGCCGCGCAGGTGACACGGTGATCAGCATCGACGAAGGCCCGGCCAAGGCGCGGCTGGACAAGATTGCCACGCTCAAGCCCGCGTTCAAAAAAGACGGCACGATTACGGCGGCCAGCAGCTCGTCCATCAACGACGGCGCTGCCGCCCTGGTGATGATGCGCGCCAGCACCGCAGCCAAGCTGGGCTGCAAGCCGCTGGCCCGAATCGTCAGCCACGCCGTGCATGCGCAGGAGCCTAACTGGTTCACCACCGCGCCCGTGGGGGCCACGCAAAAAGCCTTGGCCAAAGCGGGTTGGAGCGTGAAAGACGTAGACCTGTGGGAGGTGAACGAAGCGTTTGCCGTTGTGCCTATGGCGCTGATGCATGAGCTGAACGTGAGCCACGAAATCGTCAACGTCCACGGCGGCGCCTGCGCCCTGGGTCACCCCATCGGTGCCAGCGGCGCACGCATTATGGTCACCCTCATGCATGCGCTGCAGGCGCGCGGCTTGAAAAAGGGCTTGGCCACGCTGTGTATTGGCGGAGGCGAGGGTACGGCAGTGGCGCTGGAGATGCTTTAATTAGGTACTAGCGTACTATTTATTTAGTAGCTGCTCCCGCGATATTCTATTGGGCTAAAAGGTGTTTTGACTATGAAAATACTGGTTTTAGGGGCCTCGCGAGGCATTGGTCTGGAGTTTGTACGGCAATACACCCAGGCTGGTGCGCAGGTCACGGCCACCGCGCGCAACGATGAGGGTTTGCAAAAGATCAAAGCCTTGGGTGCCAAAGCGCTCAGGCTCGATGTATCTGACCCGCAAAGCGTGAGCGGCTTGGCTTGGATGTTGGACGGCGAGACGTTTGACATCGCGCTGTACGTGGCAGGTGTCTACACCCAGGGAGGTGCCACCACGCCGCCTACGCAGGCAGAGTTTGACGGCACCATGCACACCAATGTGCTGGGCGCGATGCAAACCATCCCGCAGGTAGCGCCCCTGGTAGAGGCGGCCAACCACGGGCACGGTGGCAAGTTCATTTTTATCACCAGTGGCATGGGCAGTATTGGCCAGGTGGAAAGCAGCTTTGGCTGGACCTACCGCGTGAGCAAGGCTGCGCTGAACATGGCGGTGATAGCTGCGCAGCATGACTACCCCAAGGCCTTAATGCTGCCCATGTGCCCCGGTTGGGTGCGCACCGACATGGGCGGGCCGGGTGCGACCATCAGTGTGGAAGAGTCTGTGGGCGCCATGCGCACCACCATAGCAGGGCTGACGGCGAAAAACAAAGGCCAGTATTTGCACCACGATGGCCGCCAGTACAGCTCGTGGTAACGGATTTTTCACAATAACAGGAGACATTCAATGACAAAACACCCTCTAGCCCAATGGAATATTGCGGGAAAAGCTATGTTTACCGTAGCGGCCATGTTCAATGCCGCGCATGCGCAAACTCGCAACGAGGCCTTGTGGAGCGCCGCGACAGCCGAGCAAAGCGCTGTGGTGAAAACGCTGGAGCAGTTGGTCAACATCGAAACCGGCGGCGACAATGCCGAGGGCATGGCGGCCATGGGTAATTTGCTCGAAGCCCAGCTCAAAGCCGTGGGCGCTACCGTGACGCGCAGCAAACCCGTAGGCAATGTGGTGGGTGACAATATTGTGGGCACGGTGCAAGGCAAGGGCAGTAAAAAGATATTGCTCATCGCACACATGGACACGGTGTATGTGAAGGGCACGTTGGCCAAAGCACCGTTCCGCATTGATGGCGTGCGCGCCTTTGGCCCGGGCATTGCAGATGCCAAGGGCGGGGTGGCGGTGGTTTTGCACACCCTCAAAGTGCTGAAAGACCGGGGCTTTACCGACTTTGCCAAAGTCACTGCCATGTTCAACACCGACGAAGAGCGCGGCTCCAACGGCTCGCTCGACTTGATCCAGGACCTGGCCAAAGAGCACGATGCCGTACTGTCGTTTGAACCGACCGTGGCGCTCAAAGAACTGACCGTTTTGGCGGCCTCGGGCATCGCCAACGTCAAGGTCAACATCAAAGGCAAGGCCTCGCATGCAGGCGCTGCGCCCGAGCTGGGCACCAATGCGATGGTAGAGGCTGCAGACTTTGTGCTGCGCACGCTGGACATTGACAACAAAGACAAAAACTTTCGCTTTAACTGGGTGATAGGTAAAGCGGGTGAGGTGGCCAACATCATCCCCGATGAGGCCAACATCATGGCCAATGTGCGCTACCTTGACCCGGCAGACATTGACAACATGGCCAAGCTGTTGACCGAGCGCGCAGGCAAACCGCGCCTGCCTGAATCCAAAATCAGCATCACGGTAGAACTGGGCCGCCCCGCCTTCAACGCCAACGCGGAGGGCAAACGCCTTATCCAGAAAGCCGTAGACATTTATAAAGAGGCGGGCTTTGAGCTGACGGTGATTCCTGCTACCGGTGGCGGTACCGACGCCGCCTACGCCGCGCTTTCCGGCAAGCCGGTGGTGGAAGGCCTGGGCCTGCCCGGCTTCGGCTACCACAGCAACAACGCCGAATACGTGATGATCGACGCAATACCGCGCCGGCTGTACCTGGCCTCGCGCCTGATCATGGACATTGCGCAGGGCAAATAAACCCGTCGAATGTCAACCCAAAGAAAGTAATCCTCCCATGCTGTTAAGCCAAGACCATATTGCCGTGCAAGATGCGGTGCGCGCATTTGTCGCAGCCGAGATTACGCCGCACGCGGCAGAGTGGGACAAGACGCACCACTTTCCAAGCGCGGCATTGCGCGGCTTGGCCGACCTGGGCTGCTACGGCGTGGCCGTGCCAGAGCAGTACGGCGGCGCGGGTATGGACTACCTCAGCTTGTCTTTGATATTAGAAGAAATTGCCGCAGGCGATGGCGCGACGTCGACCATCATCAGCGTGAACAACTGCCCGGTGTGCTCCATCTTTATGGCTTGGGGCAATGAGGCGCAAAAGCAAACGTACCTCAAGCCTCTGGCCCGGGGCGACATGCTGGGCGCGTTTTGTCTGACCGAGCCGCACGTAGGCAGCGAGGCGGCGGGTTTGAAAACCAGCGCTACCAAAGACGGTGACCATTACGTTTTGAACGGTGTGAAGCAATTCATCACCAGCGGAAAAAACGGCGACATCGCCATCGTCATGGCAGTGACCGACAAAGCTGCCGGTAAAAAAGGCATCAGCGCCTTCATCGTAGAAACCAATACCCAGGGCTACGAAGTGGCACGCATAGAAGACAAGCTGGGCCAACACGCCAGCGACACCGCGCAGATACGCTTTGACAACTGCCGCGTACCCGCAGAGAACCTGATTGGCGAAGAAGGCCAGGGCCTCAAGATCGCGCTCAGCGGCCTGGAAGGTGGGCGCATTGGCATTGCATCGCAGTGTATCGGCATGGCGCGCGCGGCGTTTGACGCAGCGCTGCGTTACAGCAAAGACCGGGTCAGCTTTGGCCAGCCCATCTTCCAGCACCAAGCGGTGCAGTTTAAGCTGGCCGACATGGCGACCCAGATTGAAGCCGCGCGCCAGCTTATTCACCACGCCGCATCACTCAAAGACGCTGGCAAGCCCTGCTTGAAAGAGGCCGCCATGGCCAAGCTGTTTGCCAGCGAGATGGCCGAGCGCGTGTGCAGCGATGCCATACAAGTGCATGGCGGTTACGGTTACGTCACCGATTTTCCGGTAGAGCGCATTTACCGCGATGTGCGGGTGTGCCAGATATACGAAGGTACTAGCGATGTGCAAAAGATTTTAATTGGACGTGCTTTGGCTTGAGGTGGATCCAGTAGCGCCTGCCATGGACTGGTTGAGATTTGTGTGGGGTGTCTTTTTTGTGACCAATTAAAGGGTTTTTCCGCATCACGTTTCAGCGCAAAAACCTAACAATAGAGCGTTGTCATTGTTTTGTTGATCTATTGATTAATTGGAGACGTTATGTCAAGGACTATTGCTGAAAAAACGCCTGCTCGTCGCAGTTTTCTGAAAAAAGCATCGGCCACGGCCATCGGCGGAGCCGCCATGGCAGCGCCCATGATTGCCACCGCGCAAACCACCACCTTTCGCTTCCAGTCTACCTGGCCAGCCAAGGACATCTTTCACGAATTGGCCAATGACTTTGCCAACAAGGTCAACGCCATGGCCAGCGGCAAGCTGAAAATTGAAGTGCTGCCCTCAGGTGCTGTAGTGCCAGCCTTCCAGTTGCTCGAAGCGGTGAGCAAGGGCACGCTCGATGGTGGCCACGGCGCTATCGCCTACCACTACGGCAAAAATACGGCAGTGGCCTTGTGGGGCTCTGGCCCGGCATTTGGCATGGACCCCAACATGGTTCTGGCCTGGCACAACTTTGGCGGCGGCAAGGCGATTTTGGAAGAAATCTACAAGTCGATGAACATGGACGTGGTGTCCTACCTCTACGGCCCCATGCCCACCCAGCCCTTTGGCTGGTTCAAAAAGCCGATCTCCAACGTCGCCCAGCTCAAAGGCGTGAAGTTCCGCACCGTGGGCCTGGCGGTGGATATGTACAACGAAATGGGCGCCGCTGTGAACCCACTGCCCGGCGGTGAAATCGTCGCGGCACTGGACCGTGGTCTGCTTGATGCTGCCGAATTCAACAACGCCACGTCGGACCGTATTCTCGGTTTCCCCGATGTGGTGAAGAACTGCATGTTGCAATCCTTCCACCAGAGCGGCGAGCAGTTCGAGATTTTGTTCAACAAGACCAAGATTAATGCCCTGCCCGCTGAGCTCAAATCCATCATCGACTACAGCGTGCAAGCAGCCAGCGCCGAGATGAGCTGGAAGATGATTGACCGCAACTCCAAAGACTACATTGACCTGAAGCAGCAGGGCATCAAGTTCTACAAAACCCCTGACTCCATCTTACGTGCGCAGTTGGATGCCTGGGACAAAATCATTGCCAAAAAAGGTGGCGAGAACCCCATGTTCCAGAAAATTCTGGACTCGCAAAAAGCCTATGCAGAGCGCGCTGGCCAGTGGCAAAACGACTACATGGTGGACTTCAAAATGGCCTACAACCACTACTTTGCTAAAGGCGCCAAGAAGTCCTAACCGACCTACTGGTTTTTAGAAAAGAGCCAGCCACACCGGAGCGCCGGATGGCTGGTTTGTTTTTTGGGTAATAAGAAATGAAAATACAAACACTTTTGCACACGGTAGACAGGATCAGTACCTTTGCGGGAAAAGCTTTTTCCTGGCTTATCGTGGCGCTGATGCTGGTCGTGGTGGCTGAGGTTTTTAAGCGCTACGCGCTCAATGCACCCACTGCCTGGATTTTTGATGTCAGCAACATGATGTACGGCACCCTGTTCATGATGGGCGGTGCCTACACGCTGAGCCAGGACGGCCATGTGCGGGGCGATTTTCTGTACGGCAACTTCAAGCCACGTACCCAGGCCACGATCGACCTGGTTTTGTACGTCGTATTTTTTCTGCCAGGTATCGCAGCTTTGACCTGGGCCGGTTGGACTTATTTTCAAGACTCATTGGGCATCCGTGAGCAAACCTTCAACGCTGATCCCTTGCCGGTGTATCCGTTCAAATTCATTATCCCCTTGGCCGGCGGGTTGGTGCTGTTGCAAGGCGTGTCCGAGATTATCCGGTGCATCGTTTGCTTGAAAACGGGTGTTTGGACACCCCGGCTCAAAGACGCACAAGAATCCGACGTGGTGGCGCAGCAGCTGGAAGGCAGCGAGTATGTCGATGAAGAGGCCAAAAAACTGGCCATTGAAAAATCTGTCGGAATGAAGGGTTGATGATGAGTAATGCTGCACTCGGTATGACGATGCTGTGCCTGATCGTGGTCGTGATCATGATGGGCTTTCCCACCGCGTTCACGCTGATGGGTTTGGGTATGTTGTTTGGTTTTGTTGCCTTTTACGACCCTTCGATCCCCTGGTTGGACAACAAGATATTTCCCCTGATGGTGCAACGCGCCTTTGGTGCCATGAACAACGATGTGTTGCTGTCCATCCCGCTGTTTGTGCTGATGGGCTACATCATGGAGCGCGGCGCGCTGGTGGACAAAATGTTCCACAGCGTGCAGCTGGCGTTTCGCAAGGTGCCCGGTTCGCTGGCCGTCACTACGCTGGTGATTTGTACCTTTTGGGGTATTGCCAGCGGCTTGGTGGGCGCTGTGGTGGTGTTGATGGGCGTGATCGCCATGCGCCCCATGCTTAACGCGGGCTACGACACGCGCTTGGCTGCCGGTGTCATTACCGCTGGCGGTACGCTGGGTATTTTGATTCCGCCTTCGGTAATGATCATTGTGTATGCAGCTGTCGCCGGCCAGTCGGTGGTGAAGCTGTACGCCGCTGCCATGTTCCCTGGGTTTTTCCTGGCGTTTCTGTATTTGGTCTACGTCATTGGCTGGTGCATGATCAACCCCAAGATTGCGCCCAAGCTGCCTCCTGAGCAGATGAAAGCGCCGATCTCTCCTGCGGTAGCCCACATTGCGTCGAGCTATTCGCGCAATATGCTCGTGGCGTTGCTCACTGCCGTGGTTTTACCAGGCAAGGCGTTGCGCAAAGGGGTAGACGGCGTGAGCCTGAAGTGGTGGCAGTTGTTGGCCTCGTTGGCGCGTGCTTTAGGGCCCGTTATTCTGGCCTTGGTTACGCTGGGCGCGGTCTGGTGGTATGTCGTTATTTACTCGCAAAAGGACAAGGAAGCCGCCCCCGTTGCCGCAGTGCAAATGGCGGGAAAATCAAGCATCGCAAGCGCTACCCAACCAGCGCTGAAAGTGCCCGCAGCTTCGGGCGGCGTGCAAGAGCCGCCAGCGGCGACAGGAGGTGTTCAAGAGCCTGCAGCGAGCGCAGGTGGCGTGCAAGAGCCTCCGGCAGCTGGCGGACTGCAAGTGCCTCCAGGCTCAGACGATGTATTGGAGCCCTCCGGGTCTGCCAAGAGTTCCAGTGCGGTGGAGAAAGACGAGCCTCTGCGCGACATGGGGGCGGGCGAATCGGTCAATGCACCCAAAACCGAGCCAGTACCCCCTGCTTTTTATACCGGCTTTCTCATAGTGAGCCTGATTACCCTGGCTTTGCTGGCCTACTACTATTGGAACTTTGATGCCGAGCAGTACGAAATTATCTCGATGCTGATCCATTCGGTAGCGCCATTGGCGATATTGACCTTCGTGGTGCTGGGGGTGATTCTGTTTGGCATCACCACCGCCACAGAGTCGGCAGCGGTCGGCGCGGCGGGTGCCTTTTTAATGGCCTGGCAGGCGGGTACGCTGAATTTCCAGAAAATAAAAGAAGCGGTGTTCCTCACCTCCAAAACCACCTCCATGGTGTGCTGGTTGTTTGTCGGCTCTGCATTGTTCTCTGCGGTGTTTGCCATTTTGGGTGGCCAGCGTGTCGTGGAAGAGTGGGTGATGTCCATGGACTTGTCTCCCATGCAGTTCTTGCTGCTCTCGCAGGCCATCATCTTCGTCTTGGGCTGGCCTCTGGAGTGGACCGAGATCATCGTGATCTTCGTGCCCATCTTCTTGCCGCTGTTGGCCCACTTTCAGATCGACCCGATGCTGTGGGGGGTGCTGGTGTTCGTTAACCTGCAGGCGGCTTTCCTGTCGCCCCCCGTGGCCATGTCGGCCTTCTATCTGAAAGGGGTGTCGCCCGCACATGTCACTATCAACCAGATCTTCGCAGGCATGATGCCTTACATGCTGATCGTTATTCTCTGCATGGTGTTCATGTACATCTGGCCGGGCATGACTTTGTGGCTACCGAACTATCTGTATGGTGGCGGTTAAAAGTCTTATTCAAAGATGACACAAGGGGCGCATAGGCGCCCCTTGTTACTTGGCCACGGTATTTGGTCATGGGGATAGACGCCGATGCGACTTTGGCCAGATTGTCAGAGGGCATTTACCTAACGTCATCCACGATTCGCCACAAGTAGTCAGGAAAAAGTAAGCTGACGCAAAGGAATGACGTGCAGAATCCAAAGTCCAGAAAACACCTTTGACAAAAATACATGGTTGTTTTCGGTTTGTACGTAGAGCCGTCTGGATTCAACGCCGGATAATCTACCAGCCGTCGGTCGTCCACCGACAATTCCCCATATATCCCTCTGGAGATTCGCATGAAATTGGTGCGCACTATCGCTTTGACTTCTATCGCTTTGGCTGCGGCCACTGCCAGCTATGCACAAAACATCAAAATTGGTGTTGCGGGTCCCTTCACCGGCGGCTCTTCTTCCATGGGCGTGAGCATGCGCGACGGCGTACGCCTGGCTGTGGATGAAATCAACAAAGCCGGTGGCGTGATGGGCCGCAAGCTGGAAGTGATCGAGCGCGACGACGAAGCCAAAAACGAGCGCGGCGTGCAAATCGCCCAAGAACTGATCAACAAAGAAAAAGTGACCGCTGCTGTCGGTTACATCAACACTGGCGTGGCCCTGGCCTCGCAGCGTTTCTTCCAGGAAGCCAAAATCCCGGTGATGAACAACGTAGCTACCGGCTCCTTGGTTACCCACCAGTTTGACGACCAGCCTGAAAACTACATCTTCCGCAACGCCGCGCATGACAGCATTCAAGCGCCGATGATTGTGGAAGAGGCCGTCTCTCGCCGTGGCTACAAAAAGGTCGCTATTTTGGCTGACTCCACCAACTACGGTCAACTGGGTCGCGCCGACTTGGAAACCGCTTTGCAGCTCAAGGGCATCAAGGCTGTGGCCGTTGAAAAATTCAACATCAAAGACGTGGATATGACCGCCCAGTTGCTCAAAGCCAAAGAGGCTGGTGCTGAAGTGGTGTTGACCTACGCGATCGGCCCTGAGCTGGCACAAATCGCCAACGGCATGACCAAGCTGGGCTGGAAAGTGCCGATGATCGGTAGCTGGACTCTGTCGATGGCCAACTTCATCGACAACGCCGGCCCAGGCGGCGAAGGCGCGCGCATGCCGCAAACCTTCATCCAGGAGCCCACCACCCCTAAGCGCCAGGCCTTCATCATCAATTACCTGAAGACCTTTGCCCCGAAAAACGCACGTATTGACTCTCCCGTGTCTGCTGCCCAAGGCTACGACTCGATCTACTTGCTGGCAGCCGCCATCAAGCAGGCCAACTCGACCGACGGCCCCAAGATCAAAGCCGCCCTGGAAGACTTGAAGACCCCAGTGGAAGGCGTGATCACCACCTACAACAAGCCGTTCACCGCCAAAGACCACGAAGCTATCACCGCCAACATTCCTGTGTTCGGTGAAGTCAAAGGCCAGCGCGTGGTGTATGCCTACGCAGACGACCAGAAAAAAGCGTCAGAAGTTCGTGTAAAAGACGCCAATGCCAAAGGCGCTTTGGCCGTTAAGAAGTAATCTTCTGCGCAGCTAAACACCGCGACGCCCCTGGGCCTCGCGGTGTTTTTTTTGTAGCTAATTTTGTTGCTCATGTAAGGCGTAAGGCCGGGCACCGTTACCCAAGGTTGAATTTATGGAAATCCTGCTCCAACTCGTTTACAGCGGCATTGCGCTGGGCATGATCTATGCGGTCATTGCGTTTGGCTACCAGCTCACGTTTCAAACGTCTGACACGCTGAACTTCGGTCAAGGCGACGCGCTGATGCTGGGTGCCATGGTCGGCCTCACCTTGGTTAATATCGGTGTCAACTACTGGTTGATGATTCCGCTGGTGATCGTGTTTGGTTTGATTCAAGGCGGCATCGTCGAGCGCATTGGTGTGCGCCCTGCAATCAAGATCAAAAGCGAGTTTGGCTGGATCATGTCCACCATCGCCTTGGGCATTATTTTTAAAAACGTGGCCGAAAACGTGTGGGGCCGCGACGACTTGAAGTTTCCTTCGCCCTTGCCAGAAGCGCCACTCAAGTTTTTGGGCGCTAACGTGCTGCCTATGGAATTGTTGGTTGTTGCCGGCGCAGTGTTCATGATGCTGGCCGTAGAGTTTTTTAACCGCAAAACCATCTACGGCAAAGCCGTGGTGGCCACCTTCAACGACCGCGACGCAGCTAAACTGATGGGTATCAACACCGGCTTGGTGATTACCTTCTCCTACGCACTGTCATCAGCAACCGCTGGTTTTGCAGGCGTGTTGATCGCGCCACTTACCTTGACAGGGGCCACCATGGGCGCGGTGTTGGGCCTGAAGGCTTTTGCGGTCGCCATTATTGGTGGTTTGACCAGCGGCATGGGCATTATTGTGGGCGGCATTATTTTGGGTATCGCCGAAACCACCACGGGTTTCTATATTTCTACTGGCTACAAAGACGTGCCCGGCCTGGTGCTCTTGCTGCTGGTCTTGGCCTTTAAGCCTGCCGGTCTGTTTGGCAAAGCCGCTATCAAGAAAGTTTAATTGTGAATCGCAAGACCCTCATTGCCGCCGTTATCGGCTTGGCACTACTGGCCGCTGTGCCGCTAT